>NZ_JBHWGD010000020.1:77896-118195 GCF_042733235.1 Kitasatospora sp. NPDC059722 | reverse complement strand
CACTGCTTTTTGGGGGGGCCGGTACGTGTGGTAAAACCCCCCGGGGGCCCCCCCCGGGGTATCTCCGGGGGGGCAGGGGGCCCCCCCCCAAACCCCCCGCGGACATACGCGTCTACCCCCTGCCGGCGAACGCGGCAGGGGGTAGAGATCCGTCATCGCTCAGCCGCACAGGAAGTCGACCACGCCGACTTCCTGTGCGGGGTGATGTAGTCGGTGGCCGGGTAGTCGGTGACCATCTCGCGCGCGGCGCCCGGGATGTTGCCGAGGTTGTCGGCCCGCAGTTGCGCGGGGGCGCCGGACTCGTTCAGTTCGCCGTGCTGAGGATCCGAACCGACGGGGGCTCGGCCAGCAGATCGCCGACCTTCGCCAGTGAGTCCGCCAGGTGCGGGCTGGCCATGTGTGTATCGAACGCCGCGCGGGAGGCCCACTCCTCGATGACCACCCAGGAGTACGGATCCTCCGGGTCCACGTAGTTGTTGTACGAGAGACACCCGGGCTCGGCCCGGCTGGGCTCGATCATCGAGCGTGCCTGTGCGCGCATCTCGGCCTCCCGGCCGGGCTTGGCCTTCATCGTCACTATGACGCTGATGCTGCTCGACATGATCGTCCACCCGTTCTCTGCAGTCGCACTGCCGCTGACTTCCAAGATCGCCGAACATCGGCTCCACCCGGATTGTTCCCGGCTGCGCACCATCGGCGACGCGGCCGTCCATGGCCGGCCCGGCTCCAGTTCGCTTCACTCGCGGCGTTCATGGCGTGGGCCGATGGGGTGCGCTGTGCGTAGGAAGTCGGCCAGGCCGACTTCCTACGCGGACATGTGCCTCTGTCCCCTGCCGACGCTCGCGGCTGGGGGCAGAGATCCGCCATGGCGTAGTCGCAGGAAGTCGGGCAGGCCGACCTCCTGCGCAGGGGGAGGAGAGCGTTTCGGCGGGATGGTCAGGGCGTGCCGGTCAGTTGCGGGGCGATGCGGTCGGCGAGGCGGTCCAGGTCGAGGCCGGCCAGGTAGTCGGTGACCATCTCGCGCACGTTGCCCAAGGTGCTGCCGAGGTTGTCGGCGCGCAGCTGAGTAGGGGCGAGGCCCTCGCGGAAGGTGTCGTGGTCGAGTGCGGAGGCGATCAGTTGGTGGGCGAGGTCGAGTGGGGTCCGCTCGCGTAGGGCGAAGGTCAGGTGGAAGCTCGGTTCCTCGCCGGTGCAGACGGGGGCGTGGACCCATCCCCTTGGGATCACGAGGGTGGAGCCGGGCTCCAGGGTGTAGGTGGCGAACGGGTCGGTGGTGTCCCAGATCCGCTGCATCTCCCGCGTCCATTGGGTCGGGGAGCCGAGGTGGTCGTCCATCGGGTGCTGCACGGTCGGGGCCCACAGCGGCCAGCGCTTTCGCCCGGACATCTGGGCGACCAGGACGGTGGTCTGGTCCCAGTGGTGGGTCAGGCCGGTCTCCCCGGCGGGCGTGATGATCGCGGAGACGTACAGGGTGTAACCGGTCTCGGCCTGGACCCGGGCACAGAACTCGGCCAGGAACGGTGCGTTCCTCTGAATCTCGCGGAGGTTCACCGTGTGCCCCTCCTCGATGAGGCCGCGCAGTTTCCCGGAACGCATCTGGCCGTTCTCGGAGAAGCGTCCGGGGTGAACGGCCCGGCCGTTCTTGACTGCCGCAGTACGCGAGGGGGCGGTGAGACCGTGGTCGATGTACGCGTTCATCAGGTCCAAGGTGATGGCCTGGTCGAGTGCCGTGTGTTGGCGACGGTAGAGCCGTGGTTCGGTGGGGCAGGCGGCGAGCAGGTCACCGGCGTGGGTGCCGAGAAGCTCGTGCAGAGACAACGTCGTCTCCTCAGGACAATGGGCACTTGATGTCGGGGTGGAACGGCAGGGACGGGCAGCAGATCACGGCGGAGCTCGCGAACCGCAGGTCTTCGAGGTAGTGCGACCACACGACGTCCGAGCCGTGGAGCAGGGTGCGGTGAGCGCACTCCTGGTACCACTCCAGCGACGCGTAGGCCTGTTTTCCATCGGAGCGCCGCAGGGGCGGGAAGTGCTTGTAGACGCTGGTGAGCCAGTCGACGGCCGGGGGCGCGGTGGTCCAGGTGCGCTGGTCGAGGCCTTCGGGACGGCGCAGGAGGTAGTGGCCGGTCATCATGGGCGGAATGGTGCGTTGGGCGAAGGGCAGAAAGGTCTCCTGCGGGTGTGCGTTCATTCCGCTGGGGACGCGCAGGAGATTCATGTCCAGTGATGCGGGTCGGCGCAGGTATTCCAGCTCCATGAGCCTGCGGGATCCGACCCATGGGCCATAGCCGTGCCAGTGTCCATCGCGTTCGGCGAATGCCTCGGGAGTCATGGGTATCCTCCAAGGACTGGGTGGCCGCTCCCAATTAGGGTGGGAACGGCCACCCGGCTGTGCGTTGCGAGTTGATCGCCCAGGCGATCGGATCGATCAGATGGTGAGGCCTCGGCTCTGCGCCCACTGGACGACGAAGGTGTCGAGCTCGGTGCCGGTGTAGCGCAGCTGGAGGCCGGCGCCCTCGGGCTTGGTGTCGCCGAGCGCGAAGGCGTCGGCGACGCCCGTCAGCGGCGCGACGCTGACGCACGACTCGGCCTCGCTGTCGAGGTTGCCGCCGCACTGGGCGACCAACTCGCCGTCCAGCGCCAGCTCGTAGAGGTTCTTGGTCATGGTTCCTCTTCTCTAAGGGTGATGTCGAGCAGCCACGCGGAGAGCGCGCGGCCACCCGCTGCCGGGCCGCTGAGGCTGCCCGGAAGTCTTGGGCGGGAGGCCGGTGGTGTGTGATCAGCGGACCGGGACGGGGGTGCCGTGGAGGAGGAGGGGGCGGCCGGCGCCGTGTTCCCAGGCGTCCCAGGCGTCGTGGACGCGGAGGGCCTGGTTGGAGGGCATCACGGTGTCCAGTAGGTGGCGGGGGATCCACTGCAGGGCGCGGATGTTCGGCGGTGGGCGGTGCAGGTTGACGGCTTTGGCTTGCATGGGGGTTACGACGCCGCCCGCGTAGACGAAGTTGATTCCCTCGGGGTACTGGTGCCGGGCCACGTAGTCGACCGTGAGGATTGTTCGCAGGGGCAGGGCGAGCCCGGTTTCGGATTCGAGGTGGCGGCGGGCGGCGAGGTGGGGCAGTTCGTCGGCCTCGGCGCTGCCGCCGGGGAGCGTGTAGCCGTCCCGGTAGACGGGGTCGACGAGGAGGACGTGGAGTTCGTCCTGCCCGTCGGGGCTGTGGCGAAGGACGAAGACCTGCTGGCCCAGGCGTCGGGCGGGCGGCTTCCGCATGATGTCGTCGTTCAACGTTGCTCCTTGGGAGAGGAGTTGAGGGGTTGGCGCTCCCCGCCGGAGGAGGCTGCCGGCGGGGAGCGGTTCGGCTCGACAAGGGCTGTACGCCAACGCGCCCTTGGAGCCGGCTTCGCGCTGCGTGTTCTGCGGCAGCAAATCCGGCGGCGGCCAGGGAAGTTAGGTGGAGCGTGGCGAGCAGCAGGAGGCTGCTCGGGCTCACGGCGGCTCTTCCTGGAGCAGTCGACGGTGGGAGCGGGCGCCGGAGCCGGGGGCGATCTGGCGGGGGTTGAGGACGCTGACCAGGTCGGCCCGCGTGGTCCATTCGACGCCGCCGCCGACCGGACGGAGGTACATGATGCCGCCGCACTGCTCCATGAAGACCCCCTCGCGCGGCCGGCCGTCGCTGAGGTGTCCGCGGTCGATGACCACTTCGTGGGGGAGGGGGACTTCGGACATGGGGGTGCTCTTGTTCATTGGGGGGACTCCGATGTGTAGTGCGATGACTACCGGGAGTGCCCACTTTCCTCTACTCTTTGGAGGTGTTCAACCTTGCAAACGTGCTTGCCAAGTAAGGACATTGGCTCATGAACAAGTCTGAACTGGACCCCTCTGCCTCCCCTGAAGCAGAGTTCGGTGCCTTCCTGCGCGGCGAGCGTGAAGCGCGGGGCTGGAGGCAAGGGGACCTGGCGACGATGATCGGCTGTTCGCCAACCCACATCTCGCACTTGGAAACTGGTCATCGACGCCCAACTGCCCCGGTTGCAAGGAAACTTGACAAAGCTTTTGGACTGGACCGCGTCTTCAGCAATAAGGCGCACGCCGTCCAGTCTTCGACCCTTCTTGAAGGGTTCCCGGCGTACGTCGCCATGGAATCGAAGGCTCGGGAGCTGAGGTTGTTCACCCTGGGCATCGTGCCGAGCGTGCTCCAGACCACGGACTATGCACGAGCGATCGCGGTGGCGGCCGCTGAACGTGGCAGCATCACGGAGGACCAGGCCGCTGAAAGGGTGCGCTACCTTGAGCGCCGAAAGGCAAAGCTACACGGAGAGCCTTCGCAGGTGATCCATGTGGTCATGGACGAAAGCTGCGTTCGCCGACCGGTGGGTGGGCCAGCAGTTATGGCGGCCCAGTTTGACCATCTCCTGGCCTTCGCTCGCCTGCCTCACACCGTTCTTCAGGTCGCCCCGTACCGCATAGGTGAAGCTCGGGCCTTTGATCTTCCGGTCAACATCATCACGCTCGCAGACCGCTCGCTCATGTCCTACGCCGAGAGTGCCCAGCAAGGGAACCTTGAGCGGGACAGCGACGCCGTACAGCCGATGCTTTCGTCCTACTATCAGCTACAGGCTCGCTCGCTCTCGCAGGACGAGTCTGTGGCGCTGATCAGCCAGCTAAGAGAGGAACTACCGTGACCGCCGAACCTCAGTGGTTCAAGTCCAGTTACAGCAGCAACGGCGGCGACTGCATCGAGGTCGCGGTCAACGCCGTTCACACTGTTCCCGTTCGTGACTCCAAGGATCCCCAGGGCCCTGCGCTGGCCTTCCCTGCCGAGGCCTGGTCCGCTTTCGTTGTCGCCGTCCGCTCGGGGGAGTTCGGCGAGGTCTGAAGCCCCGCGTTGCCGGAAGCCCCTGCCCAGTTGGGCGGGGGCTTCTTGCTGCTTGACTGCCGCAGTCCGATGCTTGGTGGCGGTGATTCGCGAGCTACGGAGGAAACTATGGCGCCCTTTGAGTGGTTCAAGTCCACTTACAGCAGCAATGGCGGACAGTGCGTCGAGGTGTCCAGCAGGGTCCCTGGCGCGGTCCCTGTCCGCGACTCCAAGGACCCCGAGGGCCCCGTGCTGGCCTTCCCTGCCGACGCCTGGTCGGCCTTCCTCATCGCTCTCCGCTCGGGGGAGTTCGGCGAGATCTGACGCGGCGGGTTAGTGCGATAAGCACCCTTCCGGCGATGGGCAGTTGACCGACCACCCCGCGTGTTACGTTCCGAACCAAACAGCAAACAGGTGACCCCGGCAGCGCGCCAACGCTCCGGGGTCCGGCACCAGGAGTCAGAGCTCCCATGCGCATCCATCGTACCGAACAGGTACGGCACTTCACCGTGCTTCCCAACGCCGTCCTCCAGTACCGCAAGCTCAGCTACACCGCCCGCGGCCTCCTCGCGGACCTCCTCTCCCGCCCCGACGGCTGGCGCGAGGACGGCCGCCACATGGCCGCCACCAGCCCCCAAGGGCGCGGCGCCGTCCGCAACGCCCTCAAGGAGCTCACCGACGCCGGCTTCTACCGCGTCGAGACGATCCGCCTGCCCGACGGCACCCTCCGCAGCGAGTCCCACGTCTACGACACCCCCTGGTCCTCCCTGCCGGGTGCCACCCGTCCGGCGCCCGGTGGCCCGGCTGCCGGTCGCACAGGCAGCCCTCCCGTAAAGGACCGGCAGCAAGAACCCACCCTCCCCGCGAGCCCGGCTGCCGACGAGCAGACCCGACAGGCAGTGGCCGCCCTGTTCCGGGCGATCCGCCCCGAGCCTCGCCTGCGCCTCGGCCAAGCCGAAGCGGAGATGCTCGCACCCCTCGTCGCCCAGTGGCTGGAGCGCGGCAGCACCCCGAGCGACCTCGCCCAAGCCCTCCTCCCCGGCCTGCCGAACCCGATCCACTCCGCCGTAGCCGTGCTCCGCTACCGCCTGGAGCACAAGATGCCGCCCTGCCGAGCCCCGGAACGCCCGCCAGCACCCCGGTACGCCGAGTGCGCGGAATGCCGCGACCCCGTCCCCCGCCCGGGCCTCTGCCGCACCTGTAGCGGCCTTCGAGCGGTCGCCGTCAGCCATAGCGTCGGTGCCACTCGTGCCCGTACGGCACCGAGAAGCGCCCCCAGCGCGCCGCCCAGCCTCCGTCGGCCGGCAAGCTCGCGTCCGTGATGCGGGCGGCCGCCGACTCCGCTTCTGCGTAGGAAGTCGGCCGGACCGACTTCCTGTGTAGTGGGGCGCCGCGTTCAGTGTGCCGTCCGGCCGCTGTTGGCTGGCGGGCTCGCGTGCGTGATGGAGGCGGCGGGTGGCGGGCGGCCGCTGACTTTGCTTTTGCGTAGGAAGTCGGTCCGATCGACTTCCTGCGTAGTGGGGTGCCGCTGCGTTCAGTGTGCCGTCCGGCCGCTGTCGGCGGGCGGGCTCGCGTGGGTGATAGAGGTGGCGGGTGGGAGGGCGAGGACTGGCCTTCGTTTCTGCGTGGGAAGTCGGCTCGGTCGACTTCCTGTGCTGTGGGGGTGCGGCCGCGCTCAGTGCGCCGTCCGGCCGCTGTCGGCGGGCGGGCTCGCGTGGGTGATGGAGGCGGTGGGAGGGCGGGGGTGGCGGGCGGCCGCTGAGTTCCCTTCCGCGTAGGAAGTCGGTCCGGTCGACTTCCTGCGCAGTGGGGGTGCCGCTGCGTTCAGTGTGCCGCCCAGCCCCCGTCGGCTGGCGGGCTCGCGTCCGTGATGGAGGTGGCGGGTGGGAGGGCGAGGACTGGCCTTCGTTTCTGGACTTCCTGTGCAGCGGGAGCGCCGCCGCGCTCAGTGCGCCGTCCAGCCGCCGTCCACCGGCAGGCTCGCGCCCGTGATGTAGGAAGCAGCCGGCGTGCAGAGCCAGAGGGCCAGCGCGGCTACTTCGGAGGGCTCGATGAGCCGCTTGATAGCCGTGCGGTCGAGCATGATCCGCTCGACCACCTCCTCCTCCGGGATGCCATGCGCCTCCGCCTGGGCAGCGATCTGCTTCTCCACCAACGGAGTCCGGACGTACCCCGGGTTGATGCAGTTGCTCGTGACCCCGTACGGTGCCGCCTCCAGCGCGACCGTCTTGCTGAGCCCCTCCAACCCGTGCTTCGCCGTCACGTACGCGGACTTGAACGCGCTGGCCCGCAGGCCGTGGACGGACGACACGTTCACGACGCGGCCCCACCCCCGCGCGTACATGTGGGGCAGGGTGCGTCGCAGGATGCGGAACGGGGCCTCCACCATCACGCGTTGGATGAGGGAGAAGCGCTCGGGTGGGAACTCGTGGACGGGGGCGACGTGTTGGAGGCCGGCGTTGTTGACCACGATGTCGGCGTCGGCCGGCAGGGCGTCGACGGCCGCCGGGTCGGCGAGGTCCGCGACGACGGCGAGTCCGCCGATCCGGGCCGCGAGCTCCCGGGCCGGTTCGGCCGCCAGGTCGACGACGTAGACCCGGGCGCCGGCCCCGGCGAGGGCCTCGGCGCAGGCCCGGCCGATGCCCGAGGCGGCGCCGGTGACCAGGGCCGTGCGGCCGTCGAGCGGGCGGGCTGTAGTGGTGTCCATGGGCCAGAACGGTAGGAATCCGGCGGCTCGCCTCCCATGTGCCGGGGCACTACAGCATGCTGATGGACGGTGGTGGTCACCACTATGACGGTCGATCGACGGTTCGACCCTGGAAGTCCAAACCCATCCTGTCCCGGCTTCCCCACAATGGGCGCGGTTGCTTCACCCGTTCGGAGGATTGCTCGGTCAGATCCACCCATAGCGCCCGAATGCTCGCTACATTCACGCCGATTCCCGACAGGGGGCGCCGCCACAGGCAGCCGAAGCGCTGGTAGAGCCCGGTGCGGCGTCCGAGAGGTGTTGACTGATATGCCCCAACGGCCTGCAACCGACAGCCCGGCGTACGGACCGCTCGACCCGCTCGACCAGCACCGCGGTCCGGTCGGCCGGGCCCTTCCGGACGCCCCTGACGCCCTGACCGCCCACGCCCCGGCCGCCGACGAGCTGCGGCTGCCCGAGCAGGCCATGCCCGACCGGCACCAGCCCGCGACACCCACGGCCGTCGCGGGCACCGCGACGGCGACCGCCACGGCCACCGCGACCGCCACGGCCACCGCGACCGCCGCGACCGCCGCGCCCCCGGCACCCGCCGCCGGCCACCCTGGCGGCCACGCGGGCCACTCCGGTCCGGCCCCGCAGAACGGCCACCTGGCGGCGCTGATCGAGGAGGCCGGCTTCTCGCACGCCGGCCTGGCCCGCCGGGTCGACCAGCTCGGCCTGGAGCACGGCCTCGACCTGCGCTACGACAAGACCTCGGTCACCCGCTGGCTGCGCGGCCAGCAGCCGCGCGGCGCCACGCCCGCGCTGATCGCCGAGGTCTTCACCCGCCGCCTCGGCCGCCGCCTGACCGCCCAGGACCTCGGCCTGGACGCCTGCGCCCCGGTCTACGCGGGCCTGGAGTTCGCCGAGACACCGCAGGAGGCGGTGGACATCGTGGCGAGCATGTGGCGCAAGGACAACGGCCCGCAGTCCGAGCTGCGCCGGATCGCCTTCACCCCGGCCGGCCTGGTCGTCCCCAGCCGGGACTGGCTGATCGGCCGCACCGATGAGCGCGTCGCCCGGGACGGCTCCACGCTGGCCCGCCCGGACGCCGCCACCGGCCCACCGCCCGCGGGCCCGCCGACGGCCAACGCGCCCGGTGCGGCGGCCCTGGGCCCGGCACGCGGACCGGTCCCCGGCGGCCCAGGCCCGCGCCCGGCTGCCACGGCCGCCGCGCTCAGCCGCGTCCCCACCCAGAGCCGCCGCCCGCCCGCGGCCGTCGAGCCCCCGTACGCCGACCCGGCCCGCGAGCAGCGCCCCGCCCTGCGCGTCGGCCGCGGCGACATCGCCGCCATCCGGGCCGTCGGCGACCTCTTCCGCGCGCTCGACCACGCCTACGGCGGCGGCCACGCCCGCCAGGCGCTGGTGCGCTACCTGGAGAGCGAGGCCGAGCCGATGCTGCGCGGCCGCTACGGCGAGCAGATCGGCCGCGCCCTGTTCGGCGCGGTCGCCGACCTCACCAGGCTGGCCGGCTGGACGTCCTTCGACATCGCCGCCCACGGCCTCGCCCAGCGCTACTTCGTCCAGGCGCTGCGCCTGTCCCAGGCCGCGGGCGACCGCGCCCTCGGCGGCTACGTGCTGGTGACGATGAGCCAGCAGGCCGTCCACCTCGGCCACGGCCGGGAGGCGGTCCAGCTGGCCCGGGTCGCCCAGCAGGGCGTGGGCACCGCGGTGCCGCCCGTCGTCCAGTCGCTGCTGCACGCCGCCGAGGCGCGCGGGCACGGCCTGCTGGGCGACGTCCGGGCGTGCACCACGGCGCTCGTACGGTCCGAGCGCTCGCTGGCCGCGGCCCGGCCGGGCGATGAACTGCCCTCCTGGGCGCGGTACTTCGACGAGGCCCAGCTCTCCGATGAGTTCGCCCACTGCTACCGCGACCTCCAGCAGTGGCGCACCTCCGCCCAGCACGCCGAGAAGTCGCTGCGGCTGCGCTCGCCCGCGTACGCCCGCAGCCGGATCTTCTGCCGGCTGGTGCTCGCCACGGCGCGGCTCGGCATGGGCGACCTCGACGAGGCCTGCACGATGGCCACCGACGCGCTGCGGGCGGCGGGGGAGATGCGCTCGGCCCGCTCGCTGGAGTACGTCCGGGACTTCCACCGCCGCCTCACGCCCTACCGGGGCAGCCCGGTGGCGCGGGCGTTCGAGGAGACGGCCCGCCAGGCGGGGGTGATCTGACCCCAGCAGGCCGGACAACGGAGGCCGACGGATGCTAGGGCCGGGCGCACGACGACGCCCGGTCCGCACCGGCCCGGCCCGACCCGAAAGACGCCTGACCCGGCCCGACCCCAAAGACGAAAGGCGCCCCAGCCTCACCAGCTCTCGGCGCGCACCCGCGGTCGCCCCGCCTCCGGCGTCGGCGGCCGGACGTCGCCGCGCAGTCGCTGCGCGGCGAGCGGGAAGACGAGCACCGAGAGCATCCCCGCGCCGACCAGCGCGGCGGCCGTCGAGGACGGCATGTGCCCGGCCTCGACCTCGATCGTCGTGATCACCACGACCAGCGGCAGCGCCGTCGCGGCGTACAGCCCGAGCGCGCCGCGGTCGCGCCGCCCGAGCCCGGCCGGGGCGAGCAGCGCGGCAGGCGCCCCGCGCACCGCGAGCAGCAGCACCAGGAACACCGGGACGAGCAGCAGCGTGCCGGGGTCGTCCAGCAGCGCGTCCAGGGCGAAGTTCATCCCGCTGACCACGAAGAACACCGGTACCAGGAAGCCGAAGCCGATGCTCTCCAGCTTCGCCTCGATCACCTCCTCCTCGTGCGCCCGGACGCCGGAGAGCAGCATTCGGGAGACGATCCCGGCGGTGAACGCGCCGAGCAGCATGTCGAGGTCGAGCCAGATCGCCGCGGCGACCATCACCGCGAGCACCAGGATCACCGCGCGGATCGCGAACTGCCCGGACGTGCGCAGGGTGCGCTCGATCAGCCGGGTGACCCAGTCCGGCCGGGGCCGCTGCGCGCCGAGGACCGCGAAGGCGGTGATGACGGCGAAGGCGCCGAGGATGACGGCGGTCCGGGCGGGGGAGTTGCCGCTGAGCAGGACCGCGATCGCGATGATCGGCCCGAACTCGCCGACGGCGCCGGTGGCCATCACCAACGAGCCGAAGGGGGTGGGGAGTTCGCCCGAGTCGCGGAGGATCGGCAGGATCGTGCCGAGTGCGGTGGTGGTGAGCACCAGCCCGGCGAAGGCGCCGTCCAGCGGGTTCGGGTTGACCAGCGCGCCCACCCCGAGGCCGAGGACGACCGTCGCCAGCCACGCGGTGCCCGCCCGTTTCAGCGGGCCGCCGCGCAGCTTGGCGAAGTCGATCTCGTACCCGGCCAGGAACATCAGCATCGCGAGGCCGAACTGGGAGAGCGCGGTGACGAGGTCGTCGACGCGCGCCCAGTCCAGGACGTCCGGTCCGATCAGGACGCCGAGCACGATCTCGAACACGACGGTCGGGACGGCGATCCACCGCAGCAGCCGGTCGGCGAGCAGCGGCGCGGCCACCGCGGCGGCGGGGATCAGGATCAGCGTGAGCGGGTGGACGGCGGCGCTCACCGCGCGACCGGCCGCAGGGCCCGGGCGGCGGCGGGCGCCGCAACGGGCAAAACCCCACGAATAGCAGTCATAGCGGGCATAGCGGCATCCTGGCACGATGCCGGTCCGCCGTCCCGGCAGGCCGTCCGCGTGTTCCGGGCAGCCGTGACCGCCGTCCCGGCAGCCGTGACCGCCGTCAGGCCGCGGCCTCCGCCTCCCGCGCGGAGGCCGGCAGCCCGAGGTCGCGCAGCACGGCCCGCGCCGCCCGCCGTCCGGAGACCAGGGCGCCCTGCACGGAGCTGGTGTCCCGGTGGTCCCCGGCGACGTACAGCCCGGCGAGCACCCGGACCGGCCGCTGCGGGTTGTGCGGCGGCGGCATGGCGGGCAGCGCGTCGGGCAGGTGCCGGACGCTGAGGAACTGCCAGCCCCGGGTCGACGTCCCGTACAGCTCCGCGAGCCGGGCCCGGACGGCCGGTTCGAGCCCGGCCGGGCCGCCCGCGTCGAAGGCGCGCCGGCCGAGCACGGTGGTCGCGACGAGCGCCTGACCGGCCGGGGCGTACGAGGGGTCCAGTTCGCTGAGCACCAGCGAGTGCGAGACGAGCGGCGGCTGGCCGCCGGGCCGGTCGGCGTCCAGGAGGAGGACGGGTTCGTTCACCGGGGACCGGTCGGCGGCGTGGAAGAAGGTCGTGACGGGGTGGAAGTCCGGCAGCCGCAGTCCGGGCATGAGCTCGACGGCGGAGCGGGCGTCGGTGGCGATGACGACGGCCTGCGCGCCGATCCGGCCGTGCGCGGCGGTCTCGACGCCGTCGGCCGCGATCCCGGTGACCTCGATCCCGGTGCGCACGGTGCCGGCGGGCAGCGCGGCGGCCAGCTGGGCCGGCACGGTCGCGATGCCGCCGGCGGGCAGACAGAGCCGCCCGCGGGCGTAGGAGCGCAGGACCAGTTCGGCGATCCGGCTGCTGGTCCCGAGCGCCGGGTCGCTGAGCAGGGCGCTGAGCAGCGGCCGCAGGAAGCCGTCGACGGTGCGCGGGGCGAGCCCGTGGCCGGTGAACGCGCGGGCGGCGGTGGTCTCGGGGCGGGCGTGGATCCGCCCGGCCGGGGTGGCGGCGAGCCGGGCCAGGTAGCTGCCGAGGCGGGCCTTGTCCAACGGGCTGCCGAGCGGGGCCCGGACGGCGGCCTGCCGGGCGGTGGTGAGCTGAGGGTCCCCGGCGCGGTAGCGGCGGCCGGCGCTGTGCACGAGTACGCCGGGCGCGAGCGGGCGCAGTTCCAGGCGGTCGACGTCGAGCGCGCGGCGCAGTTCGGGGAACGCGGTGTTGAGCAGGTGGCTGCCGTCGTCGAGCCGGAATCCGTCCAGCTCGCGGGTGGCCATGCGGCCGCCGATCCGGTCGGCGCGTTCGAGGAGCTGAACGGTGAGGCCCTGGCCGGTGAGCGCGCGGGCGGCGGTCAGGCCCGCGAGGCCGCCGCCCACCACGACGACGTCCGGGTCGGACGGTCGGCGGGCGCGGCGGGTGAAGTCGTACGTGGGCACGGGCGTGCTCCCTCCCTGGTTCCCGGGGCTCCGGCCGACGCAGGCAGCGGGGTGCCGGGACACGGTCCGACGATGTGATGCCCAGTCAGTGTGAGCGTCAGACAAACGCATCGGGCCGGATCGGGTGCCGGGAAGGGCGTGGGCGGGGGCGCGGTCACGGACTGTGCGCCGTGGCGGCCGGGTTCGGGGGTCGGCGGGCGCGCACGGTCACCGGGGGCGTGCAACGCGCCCACCGCGTGCTCCCGTGCGCCCCCTGCCGGAGCCCCGTCCGACCCCCGCTCGGCATATGCCCGTGGCCAGCACGAATGCCGTACGCCCGGTACGTTTCCGGGCCCCGGGAACGCACGCCCGGCCCCGGTACGTTTCCGGGCCCCGGTCACGCACGCCCGGCCCCGGGACGGGAGGGCCGTCAGAGGGCCGCCCGCACCGCCGCGTCGACGTCCGTGTGCGTGAACTCGAAGCCGGCGTCGAGCAGTCGCCGGGGCACCACCCGGTGGCTGCCGACGACCTCGATCGCGAGCTCCCCGAGCACCGCCTTCAGCACCGCCTCCGGCACCGGGAACAGCGTCGGCCGGCTGAGCACGCGCCCGAGGGCCGCGGTCAGCTCGGCGTTGGTCGCCGGCTCCGGCGCGGTGAGGTTGAAGGCACCCGACAGGTCCTCCCGGTCGATCAGGAAGCGCAGCGCGGCGACCTCGTCGGCCAGCGAGATGTAGCTCCAGTACTGCCGCCCGTCGCCGAGCCGCCCGCCCAGGCCGAGCTTGAACAGCGGGAACAGCCGCCCGCCGGCCCCGCCGGCCGCGGACAGCACGAGCCCGGTGCGCGGGTGGACGACCCGGATCCCGGCGCGCTCGGCGGGCCGCGCGGCGGCCTCCCACTCCACGCACACCTCGGCGAGGAAGTCGTCGCCGAGGGGGGAGTCCTCGTCGATCACCCGGTCGCCGGTCTGCCCGTACACGCCGACCGCGGAGGCGCTGACGAAGACCTTCGGCGCTTCCTCGAGCTCGGCCAGCGCGACGGCGAGCGTCTCGGTGCCGAGCACCCGGCTCTCCCGGATCTCCCGCTTGTAGGCGTCCGTCCAGCGGTGGTCGCCGACCCCGGCGCCCGCCAGGTGCACGACGGCGTCGACGCCGGCCAGTCCGTCCCGGTCCACCTGGCCGAGCAGCGGGTTCCAGCCGATGGCCGTGGTGCCGTCGGGCTGCGGACCCGTCCTGGAGCGGTGCCGGACCAGCCGGACCACCTCGTGGCCGTCCGCCGTCAGGGAGCGGACGAGCGCCGAACCGATCAAACCCGTGGAGCCTGTGACAGCGATGCGCATGGGCCCCATCCTCCCAGTTCTTAACCCGTAGGCCCCTTTAACCGGGAGAACGGGGTGGACACCCCTCATTAGGCTGACACGCATGCACGATGACGATCTGATCATCCGACCGGCCAGGCCGGAGGACGAGCGCGAACTCGCCGCCCTCAACCGCGCCGCGTGGTCCCCCCTGTCCGAGGTCGCCCCGCAGCCGCCCGAGGAGGACGGCGTCTTCGACGAGCGGCACGCCCCGGAGCAGTACCTGCTCGCCCTCCTCGACGGCCGGATCGTCGGCTACATCCGCCCGGTCCCGGCCACCCCGCTCGCCAGCAACCGGCACGTCCGGCAGATCCAGGGCCTGGCCGTCGACGCCTCCGTGCGCGGCCGGGGCGTCGGCCGGAAGCTGGTCGAGGCCGCGTGCGCCGCGGCGCACGCCGAGGGCGCGCGCAAGATGACGCTGCGCGTCCTCGGCTGGAACACCCCGGCCCGGCGCCTCTACGAGAGCTGCGGCTTCGTCGTCGAGGGCTCGCTCGCCGAGGAGTTCCTGATCGACGGCTCGTACGTGGACGACATCTGGATGGCCCGCCGCCTCACCGGCTGAGCGCCCCGGCCGGTCGTTCGCCCACCACTCCTGACGGTGTGTCAGTTGTGAACGAGTGGTGCAGAGTCGTGACCGACCCGCGCTGTCTCGACCGCCGTCGTGCCGGGTACGGTACGCCCGTGAGCAACTCGACGCCTCCCGGGTGGTACCCGGTACCCGGTGCGGACGGCGCGCCCGGTCAGGAGCGCTGGTGGGACGGCAACGCCTGGACCTCCGAGGTGCGCCCGCTCCAGGGCGGCGCCGCCCAGGTCGCCGACGCGCCGACCCAGGGCTGGCAGCCGCCGGGGCCCTCGGCCCCGGCCGCCGGGTACGGCTACGGCGCCCCAGCCCCGGCCCCGCAGGACGCGCCGCCGCCCGGCTACGGCTACCCCGGCGGCCAGGCCCCCGGCTACGGCTACCCGGGCCAGGGCTACGGCGCCCCCGAGTACGGCCAGGGCTACGGGAACCAGGAGTACGGCCCGGCCTACCCCGGCGCCCAGCCGCCCGGCTACGGCTACCCGCCGCCGGCCCGCGGCGGAGGCGTGAAGCCGGGCGTCGTCATCGGCATCGCCGTCGCGGTCCTCGTCGTCGGTGCGGTGATCGCCGGCCTGACGCTCGCCGGCGGCTCCCCGTCGGCCGACCCGACCCCGAACCCGACGGTCACCGTCACCCGGAGCCAGGACCCGGCCCCCAGCCCGACCTACACGCTCCCCACCACCGTGCCGACCCCGACGCAGCAGGCGCCCAAGCCCGCGCCCGTCCTCAAGGGCACCGTGCCGGACGCCCAGCACGCCATCACCGTCCCGCTGTTCGACGGCTGGGAGGCGCAGACCAACAACACCAAGTCGACGGTCTACCTCGGCTCCGGCCGCTACACCTGCCCGGACGGGAACAACACCTGCATCCGCGGCCAGTTCGCGATCCAGAAGGACACCGTCCAGGGCGCCACCGCCAAGGCCGCCGCCGAGGCCGCGATGCCCGACTACGCGGCCGCGATCTTCACCGGGATCACCTCGCACACCGACTCGGGCTCGGCCTACGTCACCGTCGCCGGGGTGCTCGGCTACGCCTCCCGCTGGCACGTGCGCACCTCGGACGGCACCCAGGGCTACGTCCTGCTGGCCACCGTCCCGGCCAAGGGTGGCGGGTTCGTCGTGTTCGAGGGCGGCGTGGACGACGACCCGGCCGCGCCGGACGCCTCCGTCCTGGACCAGATCCTCCGGGGCATCAAGCAGGACGGCAGCGCCGGCACGGGCAGTACCACCTGACCCCCCGGAGGACGGCGCTCTAATCCCCGTAGCGCTCCCAGAGCTTGGGAAAGCGTTTCGCCATCGCGTCCGGGTCCTCGAAGTCCAGCGGCGTCCCCGCCGGACGGCCCGCCTGCCGCCCGCCCACCTCGGGCAGCGGCAGGCCGGTGAGCTGCTCGTAGGCCTCGTCGGCGGCGTAGCCGAGGTCCTCGGCCTCGCCGTCCTCCTCCTCGTCGAACTCGGGCAGGAGGTCGGCCAGGTCGTCCGGCTCGTGCAGCCCGCCCTCGAAGACGTCCCGGCCCTGGCCGATCAGCCAGCAGCGGAAGAAGTCGAAGGTGTCCTCGGAGGCGCCGTCGAGCAGCAGGTGGGCGGCGCCCCACAGGTCGTACCGGTAGGCGCGCTGGAAGCGGGCCTCGAAGAGCCGGCCGAAGTCGATGACGTCGTCCGGGGTCAGCTGGACGAGGTGCTCCACCAGCCGGTCGGCCTGCTCGTCGGGGTCGCCGTCGGCGGCCTCCCGGGTCTCGTCGATGATCTGCCAGAAGTCGGTCTCGTCCATCACCGCTCCAGCATCCCCGTTCGCCCGCCTCCGCGCATGCCATGGCCCGGCGAAACGCTGGTGACGCCCGGCGGAACGTTCGTCGGCGGCCGGGCCGGGAACGGCGGAACCCCGCGCCGTCCGGGGACGGTGCGGGGTTCCGCGGGGACCACGGGGGGTCAGAGGCCGAGCTCGACCTCGAACTCGCCGGCCTCCAGGATCTCCTTGACCGCGACCAGGTAGCGGGCGGCGTCGGCGCCGTCCACCAGGCGGTGGTCGTAGGAGAGCGACAGGTAGGTCATGTCGCGGATGCCGATGGCGGTGCCGCCGTCGGCCTCGATGACGACCGGGCGCTTGACGGTGGCGCCGATGCCCAGGATGGCGACCTGGTTCGGCGGCACGATCACGGTGTCGAACAGCGCACCGCGCGAGCCGGTGTTGCTGATGGTGAAGGTCGCACCGGACAGCTCGTCCGGGGTGATCTTGCTGTCGCGGACCTTGGTGGCCAGCTCGGCGGTCTTCTTCGAGATGCCGGCGATGTTGAGGTCGCCCGCACCCTTGATGACCGGGGTCATCAGACCCTTCTCGGAGTCCACCGCGATACCGATGTTCTCGGTGTCGAAGTAGGTGATGGTGCCCTCGGCCTCGTTGATCCGGGCGTTGATGGCCGCGTGGGCCTTCAGCGCCTGGGCGGCGGCCTTGACGAAGAACGGCATCGGGGACAGCTTGACGCCCTCGCGGGCGAGGAAGGAGTCCTTGGCCTTGCCGCGCAGCGACATGATCTTGGTGACGTCCACCTCGACCACGCTGGTCAGCTGGGCCTGCTCGTGCAGGGCCTTCAGCATGTTGTCGCCGATGACCTTGCGCATGCGGGTCATCTTGACCGTCTGGCCGCGCAGGGCGGACGGAGCGGCGGCGGCCTTCGGCGCGGCGGCCGGGGCGGCAGCGGCGACCGGAGCCGGCGCGGCCTTGGCGGCCTCGGCGGCGGCGATGACGTCCTGCTTGCGGATGCGGCCGCCGACACCGGTACCGGTGACGGCGGACAGCGCGACACCGTGCTCGGCGGCGAGCTTGCGCACCAGCGGGGTGACGTAGGCGTCACCGGCGTCGGCCACCGGGGCGGCCGGGGCGACCGGAGCCGGGGCGGCAACGGGGGCCGGGGCGGCGACCGGAGCCGGGGCAGCCGGAGCGGCAACGGGAGCCGGGGCGGCAACCGGAGCCGGGGCGGCGACCGGGGCCGGAGCAGCCGGAGCGGCGGCCGGAGCCGGGGCAGCCGGAGCAGCGACCGGAGCCGGGGCGGCAACCGGAGCCGGGGCGGCAGCAGCCGCACCCGGGGCGCCGATCAGCGCGAGCTGAGCGCCGACCTCGGCGGTCTCGTCCTCGCCGACCAGGATCTTGACGACGACGCCGGCGACCGGTGACGGGATCTCGGTGTCGACCTTGTCCGTGGAGACCTCGAGCAGCGGCTCGTCGACCTCGACGGTCTCACCCTCGGCCTTCAGCCAGCGGGTGACGGTGCCCTCGGTGACCGACTCGCCCAGCGCGGGCAGCACGACCGGGGTGGCGTCGCCGGCCGGAGCAGCCGGGGCGGCAACGGGGGCCGGGGCGGCAACGGGAGCCGGAGCGGCAACCGGAGCCGGGGCGGCGACCGGGGCCGGGGCGGCGGCGGGCGCGGCCGCGGCGGCCGGAGCAGCGGCGGGGACCGGGGCGCCGGAGCCGTCGTCGATGATCGCCAGCTCGGCGCCCACCTCGACGGTCTCGTCCTCGCCGACCTTGATCGAGGCCAGGATGCCGGAGGCCGGCGCCGGGATCTCGGTGTCGACCTTGTCGGTCGAGACCTCGAGCAGCGGCTCGTCGACCTCGACACGCTCACCCTCGGCCTTCAGCCAGCGGGTGACGGTGCCCTCGGAAACGCTCTCGCCCAGCGCGGGCAGTGTTACTGAGACCGCCATGGTTTCAGCGACTCCTATCAAGTCTTGCGTACGGGAGTACGGGAAGTACGGAAGTACCGGAACGGGGGTGGGGGCGTGATCAGTCGTGCGCGTGCAGCGGCTTGCCGGCCAGCGCCAGGTGCGCCTCGCCCAGGGCCTCGGACTGGGTCGGGTGCGCGTGGATCAGCTGCGCGACCTCGGCCGGCAGGGCCTCCCAGTTGTAGATCAGCTGGGCTTCGCCGACCTGCTCGCCCATGCGGGCGCCGACCATGTGGACGCCGACCACGGCGCCGTCCTTGACCTGGACGAGCTTGATCTCGCCGGCGGTCTTCAGGATCTTGCTCTTGCCGTTGCCGGCCAGGTTGTACTTGAGGGTGACGACCTTGTCCTTGCCGTACAGCTCGACGGCCTTGGCCTCGGAGATGCCGACGGAGGCCACCTCGGGGTTGGAGTACGTCACGCGCGGGACGCCGTCGTAGTCGATCGGCATCGGCTTCAGGCCGGCCAGGCGCTCGGCGACCAGGATGCCCTCGGCGAAGCCCACGTGGGCGAGCTGCAGGGTCGGGGCGAGGTCACCGACGGCCGAGATGGTGGGCACGTTGGTGCGCATGTACTCGTCGACGAGGACGTAGCCGCGGTCCATCGCGACGCCGTTCTCCTCGTAGCCGAGGCCGGCCGAGACCGGGCCGCGGCCGATGGCGACGAGCAGCAGGTCGGCGTCGATCTGCTTGCCGTTCTCGGTGGAGACGCGGACACCGGCCTCGGTGTACTCGACGCCCGAGAAGCGGGCCTTCAGCTCGAACTTGATGCCGCGCTTGCGGAACGCGCGCTCCAGCAGCTTCGAGGAGTTCTCGTCCTCCAGCGGGACGAGGTGCGGCAGCGCCTCGACGATGGTGACCTCGACGCCGAAGGACTTCCAGACCGAGGCGAACTCGACGCCGATGACGCCGCCGCCGAGGATGACGGCCGACTTCGGGATGCGGTCGAGCTTGAGCGCGTGGTCGGAGGAGATGACGCGGTCGCCGTCGATCTCCAGGCCCGGGATCGAGCGCGGCACGGAGCCGGTGGCGAGGACGATGTGGCGGCCCTCGATGCGCTGGCCGTTGACGTCCACCGAGGTCTGCGAGGAGAGCTTGCCCGCGCCCTGGATGAAGGTCACCTTGCGGGAGGCGACCAGGCCCTGGAGGCCCTTGTACAGGCCGGCGATGACGTCGTCCTTGTACTTGTGGACGCCGTTGATGTCGATGCCCTGGAAGGTGGCCAGCACGCCGAACTCGGCGGCCTCCTTCGTCTCGTCGGCGATCTCGGCCGCGTGCAGCAGCGCCTTGGTCGGAATGCAGCCGCGGTGCAGGCAGGTGCCGCCCAGCTCACCCTTCTCGACCAGGGCGACGCTCAGGCCCAGCTGAGCGGCGCGGAGCGCCGCGGCGTAACCGCCGCTTCCGCCTCCGAGAATGACTACGTCGAAAACGGTGCTGGCGTCGTTCGCCACGTCACGTCCTCCATGCAATGGGGTGGGTCGCCGGGCCGGTCGCGGTCCGGTGGGTCGGAAGCCTTTGTGGGGCGCCCAGTCGTGCCGGAAATACATCTTCGCACTTGTTCACGGCGGCTGATGTCCGGGTCCGCCCCGCGGGTGTCCCACCGGGTGGTCACGGGGGTGGGAACACCCCCGACGGAAGGGCATCATTGCAGCTCAACGCCGGGTTGACAGCCACCGGGCGGGCGCTGTGACGGCCTTCGGGCGCCGCTGCTTCCGCACTGCGGAACAAAGTTTCGCCCGCAGCGAACAGGGGTGCGGGGCCGGGTGGCGGCCTACCTGCGGGTAACCCCTCCGAACGGGTGGGCCGGGTCAGGCCTTCGCCGCCGCCGTCCGCTCGGCGTAGGCGAGCAGGGTGCGCACCGCGCTCGCGGTGCCGCCCTTCGGGGTGTAGCCGAACGGCGCGCCCTCGTGGAACGCCGGGCCGGCGATGTCCAGGTGCGCCCAGTCGGTGCCCTCGGCCACGAACTCCTTCAGGAACAGACCGGCCACCAGGCCGCCGCCCATGCGCTCGCCCATGTTGGCCAGGTCGGCGATGGTCGACTCGGTCATGCCCTTGCGCAGCTCGGCCGGCAGCGGCATCGGCCAGGACTGCTCGCCGACCTCGCCCGCGACGGTGTGCAGGGTCTCGCGCAGCTCGTCGTTGTTGGACATCACGCCGAAGGTGCGGTTGCCCAGGGCCAGCACCATGGCGCCGGTCAGGGTGGCCACGTCGACGATGGCGTCCGGGTTCTCCTCGCCGGCGCGCACGATCGCGTCGGCCAGCACCAGGCGGCCCTCGGCGTCGGTGTTCAGCACCTCGACGGTCTTGCCGCCGTACATGCGCAGCACGTCGCCCGGGCGGGTGGCGGAGCCGGACGGCATGTTCTCGGCCAGCGCGAGCCAGCCGGTGACGTTGACGGCCAGGCCGAGGCGCTTGGCCGCGACCACGGTGGCGAACACGGCGGCGGCGCCGGCCATGTCGCACTTCATGGTCTCGTTGTGGCCGGCCGGCTTCAGCGAGATGCCGCCCGAGTCGTAGGTGATGCCCTTGCCGACGAAGGCGAGCGTGGCCTTGGCCTTCGGGTGGGTGTAGGCCACCTTCACCAGCCGGGGCGGGTTCGCCGAGCCGTTGCCGACGCCCAGCAGGCCGCCGAAGCCGCCCTTGGTGAGCGCCTTCTCGTCCAGCACCTCGACCTTGAGGCCGTGCTCCTTGCCGGCGGCCTGGACGATCGCGGCGAAGCTCTTCGGGTTCAGGTCGTTCGGGGCGGTGTTGACCAGGTCGCGGGCCCGGTTCATCTCCTCGCCGATCGCGGCGGCGCGCTCCACGGCGGCCTTGGAGTCCTTGCTGCCCTTGCGCGGGGCCAGCACGACGAGCTCGCCGACCGGCTCCTTGCCGCCCTCGCCCTTGTAGGTGCCGAAGGCGTACGAGCCGAGCAGACCGCCGAGGGCGACGGCCTCGACCTCGTCCGCGGACTCGGCGGGCAGGGCCAGCGCGGCCTTCTTGGCGCCGGCCAGGGTGCGGGCGGCGACACCGGCGGCGCGGCGCAGCGTCTCCAGGCCGTAGCCCTCCTCGGCCGCCTCGCCGAGGCCGACCGCGAGCACGAGCGCGGCCTTCAGCCCGGCGGGAGCGGGGACCTTGACGGCCTCGCCCTCGGCGCCGGTCGCGCCCAGGGTGGTGAGGACCTCGGCCAGCTTGCCCTCGAACGCCTCGTTCACGGCGTCGGTGCCGGCGGCCAGCACGATGCCCTTGGGGCCCTTCGCGACACCGACCACCAGCGCGTCCGCACGCAGCGAGGCGGCGGCGGAGGTGCTCACAGACAATGCAGTCACGTAATGCGTCCTGTTCTTTCGCGGTCCACGGCCGGGTGCGGCGAGGCTGCCGCACCGGCGCAGCCCGGCGGGCGTCGCGGGTGTCCCTCCGGCGCGGTCCGGGTCCGGGTCCCCTGGCTACGCGCACCCGCCGTTCGCGGACACGCACACCAGAGGCCCCGGCTCCACGCTCGGCGCCGGGCGGGCAGGACCTGCGACGGTGCAGGGCTGCGGTGCTCCCCGCATGGTAGTCCGCATGGTGGGATCACGCGCCGCCCGGTGTCAGGCCAGCAACGCCAGGGCGAACAACGAGCCGGTCGCGGCGGTCTCCGCCGCGGCGCCGAGCACGTCCCCGGTGATGCCGCCGAAGCGCCGTACGCAGCGGCGGAGCAGCAGCCACGCGCAGCCGACCCCGAGGGCGAGGGCCAGGGGGAGGCGGACGGATGACGAGCCGTCAAACAGGCCGAGAATGGCCAGAAGGAGCGCCGTCGCGGCCGTCGCGGCCAGGGCGGCCGGGGGAGCGACGGTGCTCGCCACCATCGCCCCGAGTCCGCCCGGCCGCGCGGGCGGAACCGACCGCAGGCAGCCCCATGCGAGCGCGCACCGCGCGGCCACCGCGGAGCACACAACCGCCAGCGCCCCGCGCAGCGGCGAGTGCCCGAACTGTCCGGCCAATGCGGCGATCTGGGCGAACAGGGCGAGAAGCAGCACAAGTACGCCGAAGGGCCCGATATCGGACTGCTTCATGATGCGCAGCGCGCCCTCGGCGGGCTTCCCGCTGCCCAGTCCGTCCGCGACGTCCGCGAGCCCGTCCAGGTGCAGCCCCCGGGTGAGCGCCGCGAGCACGCCCACCGCCGTGACCGCCCCGAGCAGCCCGCCCGCCCGCCAGGCGACGAGTGCCCCGGCCCCGGCCGCGATCCCGCCCAGCACGAGTCCCACGGCCGGCGCCAGCACCATGGCCCGCCCCCCGGCCGCCCGGTCCCACCGCTCGACCCGCACCCGCAGGACCGACAGCGTCCCGAACGCGAACCGCAGCCCGTCGCCCCAGCCGGCCCGCTCCACGACGTACTTCCTAACTGTGTGAGACGGCGGACGGCGGCCCGAAAGCCGAGCCGCCGTCCGCCGGTTGTCCGTACCGGTGCGCGCCTACAGCCGCCGCAGCAGGTCCGCCGCCGACGGCAGCCTCGGCTGCTCCTTGGGCGCCGCCGGCACGTACGCGCGCGGCGCCTCGTCCGCGAGCGCGTCCCCGGCGGCCTGGAGCAGCGGCAGCGCCAGCAGCGCGCCGACGCCCTCGCCCATCGTGATCCCCTGCTCCTGCATCGGCGTCAGCGTCAGGCGGTCGTACGCCTTGGCCTGGGCCGGCTCCCCGCTGGACTGCCCGGCGCGCCACCACTCCGGCGCCCGGAACGCGATCCGCTGCGCGACCAGCGCGCAGGCCGCCGAGACGACCCCGTCCAGCACGACCGGCAGCTTGCGCACGGCGGCCTGGAGCAGGAAGCCGGTGATGGCCGCGAAGTCCGCGCCGCCGGTGGCGCCGAGCAGCGCCAGCTGGTCGCCGAGGACCGGCCGGGCCCGCCGCAGCGAGTCCCGGATGGTCGCGCACTTGACCATCCACACGCGGTCGTCGATGCCCGAGCCGCGCCCGGTCACCGCGGCGGCGTCCGTCCCGCACAGGGCGCCGATCAGCACCCCGGCGACGGTCGTCGAGCCGACCCCGAGGTCACCGAGGAGCACCAGGTCCGTCCCGGCGTCGGCCTCCTCGTCGGCGACGGCCATGCCGGCCCGGAAGGCCCGGACGGTCTCCTCGGGCGTGAGGGCGTCCTCGATGTCGATCCGCCCGGAGCCGCGCCGGATCCGGTGGCCGACCACCTCGTCCGGGAAGTCCGCCGGGTCGGTGTCCACCGCGACGTCGACGATCCGCACGTCGGCGCCGTACCGGGAGGCCAGCCGGGCGACCGGCGCGGTGCCGTCGAGCACGGCCCGCACCCGGGCCGCGGTGCCGCCCGCGGCGGGCAGCCGGGACACCCCGAGCGCGGCCACGCCGTGGTCGGCGGCGAACAGCAGCACCTTGGGCGCCGAGACCGGCCGCACCGGGGAGCGCCCCTGCACGGACGACAGCCAGCTGCCCAGCTCCTCCAGCTTGCCGAGCCCGCCGCGCGGCCGGTCGGCCGCCTGCCAGCGTTCGTCGGCGGCCCGCCGGGCGCTCTCGTCGGGGCGCTCGACGAGCGAGGAGAACGTATCGAGATCCACGGTCGTGTCCATCGTCCGAGAGGCTACACGCCGCAGGTGTTCACGCTGCGGCTGGCTTGACCGTCAGAACCTGCCCGGCCACGACCAGCAGCACACGCTGCGAGGCGTCCGCCACGGCCATGTTGAGCCGTCCCAGGGTGTCGCGGAAGCGGCGGCCGGCCGCGGTCGCCGGGACGACGCCCATGCCGACCTCGTTGCTCACGGCGACGACGTGCCGCCCGGTCGCCGCCCAGGCCCGTGCGAGGGCGTCGCACCGCCGCTGCACGGCGGCCTCGGCGCCGCCGGCCCAGGCCGCGTCGTCCCAGGCGCCGCACTCGTCCATCACCGAAGTCAGCCACAGCGCAAGGCAGTCGACGAGCACCGGGGCCGGATCGGCGGTGTCCGCGAGGACCGCCTCCAGGTCGCAGGTCTCGGCGGTGCGCCAGCTCGCCGGGCGCCGCTCGCGGTGCAGGGCGACCCGCTGGGCCCACTCGGCGTCGCCGTCCCGGGTGCCGCCGGTGGCGACGTACAGGACGTCCGCCCGGTCGGCGAGGAGCAGTTCGGCCTTGGTGGACTTGCCGGAGCGCGCACCGCCGAGGAGGAGCGTGCGGGAGGGTTCGGGGTGGGTCGCCATGGTTCCCATCCTGCCGGACCGGGCATACGGAAGATCGTGCCGGGCAGGCTAAGGTGCGCAGCACACTGGCAGGGTCGTCGGCGGGAGGAGCCGGGCATGGTCTGGACGTGGCGGTACGAGAAGGCGGACGGCACCGAGGTGGCGCCGGGCGTCGGGCACGAGGAGTTCGCCGGCCAGGGCGACGCCGAGACCTGGATCGGCGAGACCTGGAAGCAGCTCGCCGAGGACGGTGTCGACAACGCCGTCCTGCTGGACGACGACCGGGTCGTCTACTCGATGAGCCTGCACGAGGACTGACCGGCGCAACCGCCCGTCAGGGGGCGCTACTTGGCCCCGATGACGTGCAGCAGCGCGGCCACCTGCCGGTAGGGGTCGGTGCGCCCGGCGCGGTCCTCGGCCTCCAGCAGCTGGGCCAGCTGGCGCCCGTCCACCGGCGGGGCCGCGTCGTCGGGGGCGTTGTCGGTGAAGACCCGCACGCCGTACCAGTGCTTGAGCGGCACCGAGACCTCGGAGAGCGTGACGGACAGGTCGGCGAGCCGGTCGGCGCGGGCGGCCAGTCCGAGCCGGTTGTAGTAGCGGTCGCTCTCGAACGCGTGCAGGGCGGCCCGCCAGTCCCCGGCGGCGGCGGGCCGCAGGGCGAGCGCGTCGCGGTTGCGGACGAGCAGCGAGAGCAGTCCGCCGGGCGCGAGCAGCCGGGCCAGCGAGGCGATCATCGGGTCCGGGTCGGGCAGGTACATCAGGACGCCGTGGCAGAGCACGACGTCGAAGCTGCGCGGGCCGAACCAGCGCCCGCACTGGTGGCCGTCGCCGCTGAGCAGCTGGATCCGCCCGCGGACCTCGGGCGCCTCCTCGGCGAGCGCCCCCTGGGCGACGCCGAGCGCGACCGGGTCGGAGTCGATGCCGGTGACGTAGTGGCCGGCCCGGGCCAGGCGCAGCGCCTGGGTGCCCTGGCCGCAGCCGATGTCGAGGACGCGCTGCGCGGTGCGGCCGGCCAGCTGGTCGGCGAGCTGTCGGCTGACGAGCTCCTGGCGCACGAAGTTGCGCAGTCCGCCGAGCCGGTCCAGCCACGCGGCGGTGCCGCCGGCGAAGGAGCCGCTGCGGGAGGGCAGCCGGCGCTCCTGGCCGGCCCGCTCCTGGCCCGCGCGCTCCTGGCCGAGCCGGTCGTGCCCGCCGTCGCCCTGCCCCGGCAGCGCGTAGAGGCCGGGCCCCTCCCAGGACGGCGGGGCCCAGCCGGAGTCCACCGGTTCGGCGGTCAGGGCCGCTCCCCGCGACGGACCTGCGGCTTGGGCAGCCGCAGCCGGCGCATCTGCAGGATGCGCATCAGGCCGTAGGCGACCGTTCCGCGGGTGTTCTGGCCCGCGAAGCGCTCGCCGAGCTGCTTGCGCAGGCCGAGGCCGAGGCGGACGAAGTCCAGCGCGACCAGCACGAAGAACAGCAGGAACAGCAGGGTGGACAGCAGCTGCAGGGCCGGCACCTTGACGATGCTGAGGACCAGGATGAGCACGGCCGCGGGGAGGAAGAACTCGGCCAGCGACCAGCGGGCGTCCACGTAGTCGCGGGCGAACTTGCGCACCGCGCCCTTGTCGCGCGCGGGCAGGTGGCGCTCGTCACCGTCCATGAGCGCCTGGCGCTGCTTCTCGCGCTCGACCCGCATCCGGTCGCGGGCCTGCTTGGCGGCCTCCTTGCGGTCCTTGGGCACGACCACCCGGGTACGCCGGTTGGCCTCGGCCTCACTGCGCTTGGGAGTGGGCCGGCCCTTCTTGGCCTGCGGGTCGCGGGCCTGGGTCGTCTCGTCCTGCTTCTCCAGCACGGTGGAGGCAGCGGCATCATCTGAACGGCGTCGGAACACACCACCAGCGTACGGGGTGCGGCGGCGCTTCTCGGGGCGGCCTCGGACGCAAACGCGTATCGATCCGCGAGGTGGGAACCCACCCGGGGTTTTCCGGCCCCTTCCCGTAGGGGATCAGTCGGGTGGAGGATTGGGGGGATGAGAATGGGATCCACCCGGGGGATGAGGAAGAGGCACCCAGCGCTGTAGCAGTCTTGTTGCAGGCAGGTGCACTGCGGCGACGGGCTCGCTGCACATACACTCGTCGTGTCTGGTAACGAGATAGAGACCGCAGGCCGGAGAAGGGGGCACCCGAGGCCCATGAGCGACGGAATCATGAAGCGTATGGGGTTGATCTTCCGCTCCAAGGCGAACAAGGCCTTGGACCGGGCGGAGGATCCCCGTGAGACGCTCGACTACTCCTACCAGAAGCAGCTCGAACTGCTGCAGAAGGTACGGCGTGGCGTCGCGGACGTCGCGACCTCGCGCAAGCGCCTGGAACTCCAGCTGACCCAGCTCCAGCAGCAGTCCGCGAAGTACGAGGACCAGGGCCGCAAGGCGCTGTCGCTCGGCCGCGAGGACCTCGCGCGCGAGGCGCTGACCCGCAAGGCCAACATGCAGTCCCAGATCAACGACCTGGAGGCGCAGTACCAGGCGCTCCAGGCCGAGGAGGAGAAGCTCACGCTCGCCTCCCAGCGGCTGCAGGCCAAGGTGGACGCCTTCCGCACCAAGAAGGAGACCATCAAGGCCACCTACACCGCGGCCCAGGCGCAGACCCGCATCGCCGAGTCCTTCTCCGGGATCTCGGAGGAGATGGGCGACGTCGGCCTGGCGATCCAGCGCGCCGAGGACAAGACCGCGCAGATGCAGGCGCGGGCCGGCGCGATCGACGAGCTGCTGGCCTCCGGCGCGCTCGACGACGCGAGCGGTCTCGGCCGCAAGGACGACATCGAGGCGGAGCTGGAGCGCGTCGCCGGCGGTTCGGACGTCGAGCTGGAGCTGGCCCGCATGAAGGCCGAGCTGTCGGGCGGTCCGGCTGCCGGCCCGGCCGCGATCGAGCAGGGCAAGCCGCAGCAGCAGCCGCACGATGCGCCGCAGGACACCCCGCGCATCAACTACAACAAGTGAGCTGAGCTCCACCCACGAACCAGGGAGACGCACGGCATGATCATGAGGGTCATGGGTGAGGGGCAGTACGAGGTCGGCGAGGCCCACCTCAACCTGCTCAACGAGCTCGACGCGGAGCTCGTCACCGCGGTCGACTCGGGCGACGAGGAGCTCTTCCGCTCGGCGTACGGCAAGCTGCTGGACGCCGTGAAGCAGTACGGCACCAGGCTGCCGGACGACTCGCTGGAGCCGTCCGAGCTGATCCTGCCGGCCGCGGAGGCGACGATCGACGAGGTCCGCGCGCTGCTGATGGCCGATGACGAGGGCGTCATCCCCGGGTACCCGGAGTAGCCTTCCGCACCGCTCGGCGCCAGACGAAAGGGCGGGCCCCCTCCACTCGGAGGGGGCCCGCCCTTCGTGCGTCCGCCGCTGTTGCGGCAGGGCGAGTGTTACGGCAGGGCGAGCATCCGGTCCAGCGCCGCCTTGGCGTACCGCTCGGTCTCCGGGTCGACGGTGATCACGTTCGGCACCCGGCCCTCGACCAGCGACTCCAGCGCCCAGACGAGGTGCGGCAGGTCGATCCGGTTCATGGTGGAGCAGAAGCAGACCGCGCGGTCCAGGAAGACGATCTCCTTGTCCGGGTGCGCCTTGGCGAGGCGGCGGACGAGGTTCAGCTCGGTGCCGATGGCCCACTTGGAGCCGGGCTCGGCGGCGTCGAGCGCCTTGATGATGTACTCCGTCGAGCCGACCATGTCCGCGGCGGCGACGACCTCGTGCTTGCACTCCGGGTGCACCAGGACGGTGACGCCGGGGATGCGCTCGCGGACGTCGTTCACCGAGTCCAGGCTGAACCGGCCGTGCACCGAGCAGTGGCCGCGCCAGAGGATCATCTTGGCGTCGCGCAGCTGCTCGGCGGTCAGGCCGCCGTTCGGCTTGTGGGGGTTGTACAGGACGCAGTCGTCCAGCGAGAAGCCCATGTCGCGCACCGCGGTGTTGCGGCCGAGGTGCTGGTCGGGCAGGAACAGGACCTTCTGCCCCTGCTCGAAGGCCCACTCCAGGGCGCGCTTGGCGTTGGAGGAGGTGCAGATGGTGCCGCCGTGCTTGCCGGTGAAGGCCTTGATGTCGGCGGAGGAGTTCATGTACGAGACCGGGACGGTCACGTCGGCTATGCCGGCGTCGGTCAGCACGTCCCAGCACTCGGCGACCTGCTCGGCGGTGGCCATGTCGGCCATCGAGCAGCCGGCCGCGAGGTCGGGCAGGACGACCTTCTGGTCGTCGCCGGTGAGGATGTCCGCGGACTCGGCCATGAAGTGCACGCCGCAGAAGACGATGAACTCGGCCTCCGGGCGGGCCGCCGCGTCCCGGGCGAGCTTGAACGAGTCGCCGGTGACGTCGGCGAACTCGATCACCTCGTCGCGCTGGTAGTGGTGCCCGAGGATGAAGACGCGCTCGCCCAGCGCGGCCTTGGCCGCCCGGGCGCGCTCGACGAGGTTCGGGTCGGAGGCCGGGGGGAGGTCACCGGGGCACTCGACGCCGCGCTCGCTGTTCGGGTCGGCCTCCCGGCCGAGCAGCAGCAGAGCGAGCGGCGTCGGAGTGGGGTCGACGCCGTAGGTCTCGGTGATGGTGGTGGTCACGGGCGGGTGCCCTTCTGTGCGGCCGATCAAGCGGTGAAGCCTTTTCGTCTATCTGACACTATCTATGATAACCGGTTAGCGTCAGAGTGACGATGGCCATCCTGTCGATGTGACGAGAACCGCTTGCCGGATCGGATGCTTCCTGGCGTGGCCGAATCGGTATCCGGGCGGCTCCGGGTGTGCGCCGAGCGCCGGGGGCCGCACTCGCGAGAAGATCGTGCTGCCGGTGACCTGAACCACGAGTGGCGCCCTGGTGTACGCCTCCCGGTCATCTGTCAGCGGTGAACTCGCTCATGTCATCCGCCAGAATGGATGCCGAACCGTTTCGGCAGACCGGCCACTGCCGTCCCGTCCGCCGATCCCCGCACGACCCGTGGAGCCCCGCACCGATGAGCAGCAGCCGAGCGCACGAGGTGACCGGGGCGGACCTGGACGAGACCGACCGGCTGCTCCTCGCCCGGCTCGGCAGCGACGGCCGTGCCTCCTACGCCGAGATCGGCCTCCAGGTGAACCTCTCCGCCACCGCCGTCCGCCGCCGGATCGACCGGCTGCGGGCGCGCGGGGTGGTCCGCGGCTTCACCGTGGTGCTCGACCCGGCCGTGCTCGGCTGGCAGACCGAGGCCTTCGTCGAGGTGTACTGCCGCGAGCGGACCGCCCCCGAGGAGATCCTCGCGAGCCTGCGCCAGTTCCCCGAGGTGGTCGCCGCCTGGACGGTCACCGGCGACCCGGACGCCCTGGTCCACCTGCGCGCCGCCGACATGCGCCACCTGGAGGCCGTCATCGAGCGCATCCGCCGCGAGCCCGGGGTCCAGCGCAGCCGCTCCTCCGTCGTCCTGTCCCAGCTGATCGGCTGACCCGGACGGCCCTCTCCGGGGCGTACGCAGGAATCCTGCGCGGACCGGCCCGAAGACGCTCGAAACCTGCCTGACCAGCCGCGTTCCGACGCGCGGCCCACCCCCTTCGCTGCCTACGCTGATCACGTCCGGTCAGCGCGGTGAACGCTCCCCGCCCGGCCGGATCCCCCGACCCCACAGCCGAGAGGGACAGCCGTGTCCGCAGCACCCGACCGCATGCACCGGCCCGACAACGACCTGGTCGACCTGGTATTCGACTACATGCGGGAGCGGCTGCAGTACGACCCCGTCCCGCTCGACCACCCCGGCGACGGCGAGCACCTGCGCGCCCAGCTGGCCGGCCTGCTGAACCCCGAGGGCAACAGCCCGGCCGACGTGCTCAAGCTCTACGACCACGAGCTGTCCCGCGCCGTCATCTCCGCCGACAGCCCGCGCTACCTGTCCTTCATCCCGTGCGCCCCCACCAAGGCCGCGCTGCTGTTCGACATGGTCGTCTCCTGCGCCTCCCTCCAGGGCATCTCCTGGCTGGAGGCGGCCGGCGCGATCGCCGCCGAGAACCAGGTGCTGCGGCTGATCGCCGACCGCGCGGGCCTGCCCGAGACGGCCGGCGGCTGCTTCGTCTCCGGCGGCTCGGCGGGCAACCTGTCCGCCCTGGTCGTGGCCCGCGACACCGCGCGCCGCAAGCTGGGCGTCGGGCCGGAGGCACGCCTGCGCATAGCCGTCGCCGACCAGGTGCACTCCTCGGTCAAGAACACCTTCAACATCATCGGCGTCGAGGCCTTCAAGGTCCCGACCGTCGACCGGCGGTTCACCGGCGAGGCGCTGCGCGCGGCCCTGGCCGCCGACCCGAACCCCGAGACGGTGATCGCGGTCGTCGGCACCGCCGGCACCACCAACGAGGGCATCGTCGACGACCTCCAGGGCCTCGCCGAGGTCGCCCGCGAGCGCGACATGTGGTTCCACGTGGACGGCGCCTACGGCGGCGCGGGCCTGTTCGCCCCCTCGGTCCGGGCCCGCTACAACGGCATCGAGCACGCCGACTCCTTCGTGGTGGACCCGCACAAGTGGCTGTTCGCCCCGTTCGACTGCGCCGCGCTGATCTACCGCAACCCGCAGCTCGCCCGGGCCGTCCACACCCAGGACGCCTCCTACCTCGACGTCCTGCACACCGAGGGCGACGAGTGGAACCCCACCGACTACGCCTACCACCTGACCCGGCGCGCCCGCGGCCTGCCGCTCTGGTTCTCGCTCGCCGTGCACGGCACCCAGGCGTACACCGACGCCATCGAGACCGGCCTCAAGCTGGCGCAGGACACCGCCCGGCTGATCCGCGACACCGAGCACCTGGAGCTGCTGTTCGACCCGCAGCTCTCCGCGGTCTGCTTCAAACGCACGGGCTGGACCAACGACGACTACTACCGCTGGTCGCAGCAGCTGCTCGCGGACCAGATCGGCTTCGTCACCCCCACCGGCTGGGACGGCGAGACGGTCGCCCGCTTCGCCTTCCTGCACCCGGGCACCACGATGGAGATGGTCCGGGAGATCCTGGACACCATGGCCTGAGCCCCGCACACCTCACCGCGGCCCCGCCGGAGCACCTCCGGCGGGGCCGCGGCGCGCCCACGGGAAGGCCGCTACAGGAAGGCCCCGTTCGGCAGGTACGGCGCCGGCGGCCGCATCCCGTGCAGGCCGACGTAGCCCCCGGGCTCCGGGCTGAGCCCCACCTCCAGGCCGACGTCCAGCGCCCACTCCTGCTCGGCGGTGAGGAAGTCCACCCGCGCCCGCACCCCCTCCGGCACCCGGGCCAGCGCCTCGCGCAGCAGCCGGGCGGCGATCCGCTTGGAGGTGGCGGCCAGCAGCTTCACCTCGCCGCCGTCGCGGTAGCAGTAGCCGCTGCCGGCCAGCGCGTCGGCGATCAGCAGCTCCTCGAAGTGGCCGAGCATCAGCTCGTGGTCCGGCCCGTGCGCCGAGCCGCGCAGGCGCCGGTCCACCGAGTCCAGCAGGTGCAGGTGGGTCGCGTTGCCGCGGTGCACCGGGATGTCCCCGGGGTCGACCAGGCCGGCCCGGTCCACCCGGCCGTCCAGCCGCATCGCCGGGTGCAGCGTGAACCCGGCCAGCCGGTAGCGGCGGGCCGCCGCCGCGGACTGCGGCACGCACACCATCCCGCGCAGGCACCCGCGCCCGTGGGCCGCCGCCCGCTCCAGCAGCAGCCGCCCGACGCCCTTGCCCTGCGCGTGCGGCCGGACGGCGAACAGGGACGGCATCCACAGCCCCTCCCGGCGCATCGACAGCACCACGCCGACCGCCTCCCCGGCGCTCTCGGCGAGCCAGCAGCCCGACGGATCCGTGCGGGCCAGGTGTCTGGTGCGCGCCGACTGGACCGGCGTCGGTGCCGCGCCCGGGGTGCTGGGCCCGGAGGCGGCGGACGAGGCGAGGGCGATCTCCTGGACGGCCTCCGCGTCGGCGGCGGTGTCCCTGACCTGGCGCAGGATCATGCTCACCATCCTGGCGTCCGCGGCGCCGCCGCGAGGCCGCTTCGCCCGGATCGGGGGCTCGGGCGGTGCCCGCTCCATCCGGGTTGTGCGAGCATGGGAACCGTAGGGGACGCGGGTGGCACACCCGGCCCACGGAAAATCCGCCGCCGAGAGGCCGCAAAACCACAGCCGTCAGGGAAATGAATCCGGACGGCCTTTGGTTGGCACTGGCGGCAGACCGTTCTCAAAGACCGGGAGAAAGCAGATGACCGTCCAGGACGAGACCACCGTAGAGAGTGGCATCCTCCTCACCGATGCCGCCGCGGGCAAGGTCAAGGCCCTGCTGGAGCAGGAAGGCCGCGACGACCTCGCGCTGCGTGTCGCCGTCCAGCCCGGTGGCTGCTCCGGCCTGCGTTACCAGCTGTTCTTCGACGAGCGCTCGCTCGACGGCGACGTCGTCAAGGACTTCGGCGGTGTGAAGGTCGTCACCGACCGGATGAGCGCCCCGTACCTGGGCGGCGCCACCGTCGACTTCGTCGACACCATCGAGAAGCAGGGCTTCACGATCGACAACCCGAACGCCACGGGCTCCTGCGCCTGCGGCGACTCGTTCAGCTAGGCCCCGGCGGCCCAGCGCTCGAACGACTGACGAAGGCGGCCCCGGGGAGCACCCCGGGGCCGCCTTCGTCGTGCCCGCGTCCGGCTACTTCTCCCGTTACTTCGCGGCGCCGTCCGGCGAGACCGGGTCCGGGCCCATGTGCGGGTCCGCCTCCAGCGGGAGCGCGTTGCCGGTGGACAGGTCGTTCACCGTCCGCCCCGCCAGCGGCGCGCGCAGGTCGGCCGTCACCGTCTGCCGCTTGGCCAGCTCGCTGCACACCTGCCCGGACTTCACCGGCGCCGCCACGACGACCTTGACGTCCACCTGGCCCGGGTGCGACTCGTCCGCCTTCAGCGCGTACTGCTGGCACACCCCGCCGTAGAAGTACACGGTCAGCTTGTTGCTGCCGTCCACCCGGTAGGTGACCGCCGGACGCGCCGCCGGCGACGGCCCGTTCGGGTTCGGCTCGCCGACCGCGATGCCGGGTCCCGGGGGAGTGGCCCCCGTCGGCTGCGCCGGGGCCGGCGGCACCGAGCCCGGGGTCGTCCCGGCCGGTGGCGGAGCCGTGGCCGACGAGGCCGACCCGCCGGAGGCGCCTGCGGTGGGCGCGCCCGCGGACGCGCCGGCCGACGCGCCGTCGGACGGCACCGGCGCCACCGGGGAGCCCGTCGCCGTCGCCGCGGCCGTCGCCGTGGCCGCCGCCTCCGAGGACGACTTGCCGTCCCCGTTGCACCCGGCCACCGTCACCGCCGCCGCCAGCACCAGACCCGCCAGCGCCACCGCCCGCCGACCGCGCGGCATCCTCTCCTGCTCCATGTGCACATCCTCCCGAGGGCTCAGCGGTGCCGCCTCCGGGGCCGCTCCGCGCGGATGTGACGTGGCCCGGACGGATCCGGTTCCGTCCGGGCCCCAGGAAGCCTCAGTTGCCGTACTCGGCCATCCCCGCGACCAGCCGCTGGGCGCCGGACGGCACCCGGAAGCCGGCGAGCGAGGGGGCGCTCGGCTGGGGGCCGGCCGCCAGCAGTGGCCAGAACCGGCGCAGCCGCCGGGAGGAGTCCACCAGGGCGTCGAGCGTCTCGCCGTCCGCGTCGCCGCGCAGCACGGGGAGCGAGGAAGGGCTGGGCATCATCGGGCACCGCTCCGATCCGGGTCGTGCCGCGGCCGCACTGCCGCGGTCACCGGGGCCGGCCGGTCCGGCGCGCCCCTGCGGCCAACCTAGGACCACGTTCTTCCCGCCCACCAGTGCTACTCGGAGGTAGTACACGTTCGCCCGCAGCCGGTGCCATTTCCGGCACTCGTGGGACCTCGTGGCGCCCGCCCGGTACCGTGAACGGGTTAACAACCCCGCTCGCCCATGGCCCTGCCGCCATCCTGAGGAGACCTCCCGTGCGCATCGCCGTCGCCGGCTCGATCGCTACCGACCACCTGATGACGTTCCCCGGCCGGTTCGCCGACCAGCTGGTCGCCGAGCAGCTCCACACCGTGTCGCTGTCCTTCCTGGTCGACACCCTGGACATCCGCCGCGGGGGCGTCGCCCCGAACATCGCGTTCGGCATGGGCGTGCTCGGGCTGAACCCCATCCTCGTCGGCGCGGCCGGGGCGGACTTCGCCGAGTACCGCAGCTGGCTGGAGCGCAACAACGTGGACTGCCGGTCCGTCCACATCTCCGAGACCCGCCACACCGCCCGGTTCATGTGCACCACCGACGAGGACCACAACCAGATCGCCTCGTTCTACACCGGCGCCATGGCCGAGGCCCGCAGCATCGAGCTGAAGCCGATCGCGGACCGCGTCGGCGGCCTGGACCTCGTCCTGATCGGCGCGGACGACCCGCAGGCGATGGTCCGCCACACCCAGGAGTGCCGCACCCGCGGCTACGCCTTCGCGGCCGACCCCTCCCAGCAGCTGGCCCGCCTGGAGGGCGACGACATCCGCGAGATCGTCGACGGCGCCGCGTACCTGTTCACCAACGAGTACGAGGCCGCGCTGATCGAGAGCAAGACCGGCTGGGACGCCGACGAGATCCTCGGCCGGGTCGGCACCCGGATCACCACCCTCGGCAGCAAGGGCGTGCGCATCGAGCGCAAGGGCGAGCCCGCCATCCTGGTCGGCTGCGCCCCCGAGGAGACCAAGGCCGACCCGACCGGCGTCGGCGACGCCTTCCGGGCCGGCTTCCTCACCGGCCTCTCCTGGGACCTGGAGCTGGAGCGCGCCGCCCAGCTCGGCTGCATGCTCGCCACCCTGGTGATCGAGACCGTCGGCACCCAGGAGTACGAGCTGCGCCCGGCCGCCTTCCTGAAGCGCTTCGAGAACGCCTACGGCGCCGACGCCGCCGCGGACGTCCGCTCGCACCTGGTCAAGTAGTCCGCCGCACCAGGTAGGCCGAGCCCCGGTCGCCGCCGTAGTCGGCGGCCGGGGCCTCGCCCGCGTACTCCTGGCCGCGCATCCCGCACCAGGCCGGGATGTCGAGGCGGGCCGCCTCGTCGTCCGCCAGCACGGCGACCGTGTCGCCCACCGGCACCTCGCCGATCCGCTTGGCCAGCTCGATCACCGGCAGCGGGCAGCGCTTGCCGAGCGCGTCGATCACTGTGACTCGCCCGCTCGCCTCCGGGCGCGCCCTCCGGGTGCCCGGTGCCGACGCTCCTCGCTCCCCCGCTCCTTCGCTCTCGGCGCCGGCCCGCCCTTCGGCTCGGGGCGGTGTCCCCATGGCGGGCTCCGGCGCCGGCAGGTCCAGCCCGAGCGGCGCCCGGACGCCGGCCACCAGCTCCGGCAGGACGGTCAGGAACCGCTCGACGTCCGCCTCGGCCGTCCCGTACGGCAGCGAGACCCGGACGTTCCCCTCGGTGAGCACCCCCATCGCGGCCAGTACGTGGCTGGGCGTCAGCGTGGACGAGGTGCACGACGAGCCGGAGGAGACGGCGAATCCGGCCCGGTCCAGCTCGGTCAGCAGCACCTCGCCGTCCACGTACAGGCAGGAGAAGGTGACGATGTGCGGCAGCCGCCGCACCGGGTCGCCGACCACCTCGACCTCGGGCACCAGCTGCGGCACCCGGCCCCGGATCCGCTCCACCAGCGCGTGCAGCCGGGCGTTCTCCCGCTCGGCCTCGGCCCGCACGGCCCGCAGCGAGGCGGCGGCCGCCACGATCGCCGGGACGTTGACGAAGCCGGGCACCCGGCCGCCCTCGCGCTCGTCGGCCGGCAGCGGCGAGGCGTACCGGACGCCCTTGCGCACCGCCAGCACCCCGACCCCGGGCGGCCCGCCCCACTTGTGCGCGCTCGCGGCCAGCAGCGACCACCCGGCGGGCACGCCGACCCGGCCGGCGCTCTGGGCGGCGTCGACCAGCAGCGGGACCCCGGCCTCGCGGCAGAGCCCGGCGACCTCCTCGACCGGCTGGACCGTCCCCACCTCGTGGTTGGCGCTCTGCAGCGCGGCCAGCGCGGTGTCCTCCCGGAGCAGCCCGGCGAAGCCGTCCGCGGCGACCCGGCCGGCCCGGTCCACCGGCGCCACCGAGACGGATCCGCCGGCCGCCTCGTGCTTCTCGGCGACGTGCAGCACGCTGGAGTGCTCCACCGCCGAGTGCACCAGGTGCCCGCCGCGCCGCCGGTTCCCGGCCAGCGCGCCCAGCATGCCGAGCTGGACGGCCTGCGTGCCGCTCGCGGTGAAGGAGATCTCGTCGGGCCGGGCGCCGAGCACCTCGGCGACCGTCTCGCGGGAGGCGTCCAGCAGCATCCGGGCCTGCCGTCCGGACCGGTACAGTCGCGCCGGATCGGCCCACCCCTCGTCCAGCGCGGCGGTCAGGGCCTGCCGCGCGACGGGGTGGAGCGGCGCCGTCGAAGCCACGTCGAAGTACACGGTCACATTTAACGACACGCCGGGCCGCTCCGGAGCCCGGCGCAGGTGCTCACCGCCCGTCAGTCGATCATCCCGAATGTCCGCTTCGTCCGCGTCCGACGGACCGTCACCCACGTTGCGGGAGGTCATCCCCCGATCGGGGGTACGGACCTCGAATGCCTGCGGTGACCTGCGGCGCAGCCCCTGCCGGGCCTGATCGGGCGACCGGGCGGCGCGTTACCGGGGGCTGCCCGTCAGGAGCGCATAAGGCTGGAGTAGGGTTTGGCCCGCATAAGCATTCAAACCGTGCCCGTGGACGGGTCGCCGGGGAGGGCAGTCCTCCTCGGGGCGACGCGAAGGCGGGCGAGACTTCGGGAAGGCGCTACGTGAGTCCCAACGGCTCCGACCGCTCGCCGCGGCGCACGATGCGGCGGAAGCTGCCTCAGGCGCTGGCACTGGGCCTCGTCATCGCGACCGCCACCGGCTGCTCGGCCAACGACCTCCCCAGGCTTGGCCTCCCGAGCCCCGTCACCAAGGAAGGACCCATGGTCCTTCAGATGTGGCAGGGCTCCTGGATCGCGGCGCTGGTGGTCGGCGTACTGATGTGGGGTCTGATCATCTGGAGCGTGATCTTCCACCGGCGCAGCCGCACCGGCGTGGAGATCCCCCCGCAGACCCGGTACAACGTGCCCATCGAGGCGCTCTACACCGCGGTCCCCATCATCATCGTCTCGGTGCTCTTCTACTTCGTCGCCCGCGACGAGAACAAGCTGACCGCCGTCTCCGCGAAGCCGCAGCACTACGTCAACGTGGTCGGTTTCCAGTGGAGCTGGGCGTTCAACTACGAGAACACCGAGAACCCCGACCCGGCCAACAAGGACGCCGCGTACGAGGTGGGCACCCCCAAGGACGCGCCCACGCTGTGGCTGCCGGTCAACGAGACGGTCCAGTTCCGTCTCACCTCGCGTGACGTCATCCACGACTTCTGGCCCGTCAACTTCATGATGAAGATGGACGTCGTGCCGGGCGTGGTGAACAAGTTCGAGGTCACGCCGACCGTCAAGGGCGAGTACAGGGGCAAGTGTGCCGAGCTCTGCGGCACCGACCACTCGCGCATGCTGTTCAACGTCAAGGTCGTCGACCGAGCCGACTACGACAAGCACCTGGCTGACCTCCGGGCCAAGGGCCAGGCCGGCGCGGTGCCCTCGGGCGTCATCTCCATGGGAAGTGAAGAGAAGTGACCATCCTCAACGAGCCCGCCGCGGCCGGCGGGGGCGCCGAGGCCGTCACGGTCGGGGCGCAGCGGACCCGCAAGCCGGGTGCGACCATCATCAAGTGGCTCACGACCACTGACCACAAGACGATCGGCACCCTGTACCTGGGCACGTCGTTCGCCTTCTTCCTGATCGGTGGCATCCTCGCCCTGGTCATGCGTGCCGAGCTGGCTCGTCCCGGGACCCAGATCCTGTCGAACGAGCAGTTCAACCAGGCGTTCACGATGCACGGCACGATCATGCTGCTGATGTTCGCGACCCCGCTGTTCGCGGGCTTCGCGAACTGGATCATGCCGCTCCAGATCGGCGCACCGGACGTGGCCTTCCCGCGTCTGAACATGTTCGCGTACTGGCTGTACCTGTTCGGCTCGACCATCGCGGTCGCCGGCTTCCTCACCCCGAACGGCGCCGCGAGCTTCGGCTGGTTCGCCTACTCGCCGCTGTCGGACGCCGTGCACTCGCCGGGTGTCGGCGGCGACATGTGGATCATGGGTCTGGCCTTCTCCGGCTTCGGCACGATCCTCGGTGCGGTCAACTTCATCACCACGATCATCTGCATGCGCGCTCCGGGCATGACGATGTTCCGCATGTCGATCTTCGTGTGGAACGTCCTGCTGACCGCGGTGCTGGTCCTGCTGGCCTTCCCGGTGCTGGCCGCCGCGCTGTTCGCCCTGGAGGCGGACCGCAAGTTCGGTGCGCACGTCTTCGACCCGACCAACGGCGGTGCGCTGCTCTGGCAGCACCTGTTCTGGTTCTTCGGTCACCCCGAGGTGTACATCATCGCGCTGCCGTTCTTCGGCATCGTGTCGGAGATCATCCCGGTCTTCAGCCGCAAGCCGATGTTCGGCTACTCCGGCCTGATCGCGGCCACCATCGCGATCGCCGGTCTGTCCGTGACGGTGTGGGCGCACCACATGTACGTCACCGGACAGGTGCTGCTGCCGTTCTTCTCCTTCATGACCTTCCTGATCGCGGTCCCGACCGGTGTGAAGTTCTTCAACTGGGTCGGCACCATGTGGAAGGGCTCGCTGAGCTTCGAGACCCCGATGCTCTGGACGGTCGGCTTCCTGGTCACCTTCCTCTTCGGCGGTCTGACCGGTGTCCTGCTGGCCTCCCCGCCGATCGACTTCCACGTCTCGGACTCGTACTTCGTCGTCGCCCACTTCCACTACGTGGTCTTCGGCACCGTCGTCTTCGCGATGTTCGCCGGCTTCCACTTCTGGTGGCCGAAGATGACCGGCAAGATGCTGGACGAGCGCCTCGGCAAGATCACCTTCTGGACGCTGTTCTTCGGCTTCCACACGACCTTCCTGGTGCAGCACTGGCTCGGCGCGGAGGGCATGCCCCGCCGCTACGCCGACTACCTGGCCTCGGACGGCTTCACCACGCTGAACACCGTCTCGACCATCGGCTCGTTCGTGCTCGGCATGTCGATCCTGCCGTTCCTGTACAACGTCTGGAAGACGGCCAAGTACGGCGAGAAGGTCGAGGTCGACGACCCGTGGGGCTACGGCCGTTCGCTGGAGTGGGCGACCTCCTGCCCGCCGCCGCGGCACAACTTCCTCACCCTCCCGCGGATCCGCTCCGAATCCCCGGCCTTCGACCTCCACCACCCGGAGATCGCCGCGCTGGACTACCTGGAGAACCACGGTGAGGAGGCCAAGCACCTCGCCGGCGTGACCCCGGCGAAGTACGACGCCCCGCAGCTGGGCAAGGGCAAGAAGGACGGCGACGCCTGATGAAGGAACAGGGAAAGATCTTCCTCGGCCTGGCGGTCTTCGTCCTGGCGATGGCGATCACCTACGGCCTGTGGACGACCCACTCGGACCACGGCGTCGAGGCCGCCGGCACGACGGCGCTGTTCCTGGCCTTCGCGCTGTGCGCCTTCATCGGGTACTACCTCGCCTTCACCGCCCGCCGGGTGGACAGCGGCGCGGGTGACAACCCCGAGGCCGAGGTCGCGGACGACGCCGGTGAGCTGGGCTTCTTCGCCCCGCACAGCTGGCAGCCGCTCTCGCTGGCCATCGGCGGCTCGCTGGCCTTCATGGGCGTGATCTTCGGCTGGTGGCTGCTGTTCTGGTCGATCCCGATCATCCTGATCGGTCTGTTCGGCTGGGTCTTCGAGTTCTACCGGGGCGAGAACCAGAACCAGTAGGTTCCGCCGCACCGGCAGGGGGGGGGGGGGGGCCCCCCCCCGCCCCGGGGGGGGGGGGGGCCCGCCCGGGGGGGGGCGCCCCCCCCCGCCCGCCGGGGCGGGGGGGGGGCCCCGGCGCGCCCCCCCGGCGGC
>NZ_JBHWGD010000020.1:25076-77886 GCF_042733235.1 Kitasatospora sp. NPDC059722 | reverse complement strand
ACTCATGCTCGTCTGGGCGTGGCGTTTTTCCTTGCACGGCGGGGCAAACAACACTCCCGGGGCGGGCCCCCCCCGCGGGGGGGGCCCCCCCCCCCCCCCGGGGCGCCCCCGCCCCTGTTGCGTCCCCGGGGTGAGCCCCTCACTCACCCGGGTGAACGCGGGGTCGCTCGGATGTCGCTCCACGGCAAGGCGTTCCTACGATCTGATCAATCGTGCGAACCCCCGGAGGCGGTCATGGCCGACAGGCGCGGAATAGCGGGTCTCGGCGGCATCTCGCTGGCCCTCGCAGTACTGACCCCGCTCGCCGCCTGCTCGGCCGGTGGTGACGACGATCGCACCGGCCCGCACAAGGTCGACGCGGCGCGGCTGGTCCACCTCTCGGCCGAGGGCAAGGTCGATCCGGCCCAGTCGGTCACCGTGACCGCCGTCGCCGGCAGCAGGCTGACCGACGTCACCGTGGTCGGCCCGGACGGCCGGGTGGTGGCCGGCAGGCTCGCGGACGACCAGCGCAGCTGGCAGACGACCGGCCGGCTGAAGGCCTCGGCGTCGTACAGCGTCCGGATCGCGGCGGACGACGGCAGGGGCGGGCGCGGCGAGACCACCCAGGACTTCAGCACCCTCGCCGCCCAGCGCCTGCTGACCGCGAAGCTCGGCCCGGACTCCTCCGGCAGCGGCGTGTACGGGGTCGGCCAGCCGCTGACCGTGCAGCTCTCCGAGGCCGTCAAGGACCCGCAGGCCCGGCAGGAGGTCGAGCAGGCCCTGACGGTCAGCTCCCAGCCCGCCGTCACCGGCGCGTGGTACTGGGTGGACGACAAGAACCTGCACTTCCGCCCGGAGGAGTACTGGCCCGTCGGCACCACCGTCGGCCTGGCCTTCGACGGCACCGGCACCCGGATCGCCGACGGCCTGTACGGCGGCGACCGCAGCAGCCTGAAGCTGCGGATCGGGGCCCGGGTCGAGTCGGTGATCGACGCCGCCGCCCACGAGCTCACCCTGAAGCGCGACGGCGAGGTGATCCGGACCATCCCGGTGACCACCGGCAAGCCCGGCTTCGACACCCGCAACGGCGTCAAGGTGGTGCTCGGCCAGGAGCGCTCGGTGCGGATGAACGGCGAGACGATCGGCATATCCGCAGGCAGCTCGGAGGCCTACGACCTCAACGTCGAGTGGGCCACCCGGGTGACGTGGAGCGGCGAGTACGTCCACGCGGCGCCGTGGTCGGTCGGCTCGCAGGGCTACGAGAACGTCAGCCACGGCTGCACCGGCATGAGCACCGACAACGCGAAGTGGTTCTACGACAACACCCGGGTGGGGGACCTGGTGACGGTGGTCAACAGCCACGGCGCCACGATGGAGCCGTTCGGCAACGGCTTCGGGGACTGGAACGTGTCCTGGGCGGACTGGGTCAAGCACAGCTCCCTCGGGAAGCCCTTCAGCACCACCGTCGCGGCCTCCCAGGCCCCCGCCACGGGGATGATCCGCCCGGAGGTCTGAGCGGCCCTCCGCAGGCCCTCCGCAGGTCTCCCGGTCCTCCTGGTCCTCCCTAGTCCTCCGGGAACGCGACCCGCAGCGCGGTGTCCACCGCCGCCAGGGCGTCCCCGCGCGACAGCCCGAGCCGGCGCACCCGTTCGGCGTACTCGGTGGCCGCCTCGGCGGCCAGCCGGTGCGCGGTGTCGCCGGTGGACGCGATCAGCGTGCCGCGCCGGCCGTGCGTCTCCACGACGCCGTCGGCCTCCAGCTCCCGGTAGGCGCGGGCGACCGTCCCGGCGGACAGTTCCAGCTCCTCGGCCAGCGCCCGGACGGTGGGCAGCCGCAGCCCGGTGGGCAGTTCGCCCGAGCGGGCCAGCTCGGCGATCCGGGCGCGGATCTGCTCGTACGGGGGAGTGGCGGAGGCGGGGTCGACGGACAGCTGCACGATGGGCTCCTGAGGGTGCCTGGGGGCTGGGGAGACGGCAAAGCCCGAGGGCCGCCGACCAGAAGAACTCTGGTCAGCGGCCCTCGGGTGTGGCGCTGCGGTGCGGACGGGATCAGTGGTGGCCGTGGCCGCTGGTGATCTCGTGGTGCTCCTCGGCGGTGGGCTTGGGGATCTGGCTGCCCTCGCCGTAGAAGCCGCGGGACAGCTTGGCCCGGGTGCGGGTGAAGACGCCGGCCTTGGCGGCCACGCCGTTCTCGTCCGTCTGGGCCGGCAGCTGGACCGGCTGGTTCTGCTCGTGCGCGGTGAGCTTGAACAGCTCCTTCTGCGGCAGCTGGGCGTGCACCTCGACGAACTCGCCGTGCGGCAGGCGCTTGATGACGCCGGTCTCGCGGCCGTGCAGCACCTTCTCCTTGTCACGGCGCTGGAGGCCGAGGCACCAGCGCTTGGTGACGATGAAGGTGACGACCGGCACCACGAAGAAGCCGGCGCGCACGAAGTAGGTGATCGAGTTCAGCGACAGGTGGAAGTGCGTGGCGAACAGGTCGTTGCCACCACCGATCAGCAGGACCAGGTAGAGGCTGATCCACGCGGCGCCCAGGGCGGTGCGGACCGGGGCGTTGCGCGGGCGGTCCAGGATGTGGTGCTCGCGCTTGTCGCCGGTGATCCAGCCCTCGATGAACGGGTAGACCGCGATCGCGACCAGGACCAGCGGGAAGATCATCAGCGGGACGAACACGCCCAGGTTCAGGGTGTGGCCCCACAGGCTGATCTCCCAGCCCGGCATGACGCGGATCAGGCCCTCGGAGAAGCCCATGTACCAGTCCGGCTGGGCGTCGGTCGACACCTGGTCGGGGCGGTACGGGCCGTACGCCCAGATCGGGTTGATCGACGCGATCGCCGAGATGGCGGCGATGATGCCGAACACCAGGAAGAAGAAGCCACCGGCCTTGGCCATGTAGACCGGCATCAGCGGCATGCCGACGACGTTCTTCTCGGTCTTGCCCGGGCCCGCCCACTGGGTGTGCTTGTGGTAGAAGACCAGGATCAGGTGAGCCACCAGCAGGCCGAGCATGATGCCCGGGATCAGCAGCACGTGGATCGTGAAGAACCGCGGGATGATGTCGGTGCCGGGGAACTCGCCCCCGTACAGGAACATCTGGATGTAGGTGCCCACCAGCGGGACGGCGAGGATCGCGCCTTCCATGAAGCGGATACCGGTGCCCGACAGCAGGTCGTCCGGCAGCGAGTAGCCGAAGAAGCCGTCGAACATGCCCAGGACCAGCAGCAGGAAGCCGAAGACCCAGTTGATCTCACGCGGCTTGCGGAACGCGCCGGTGAAGAACACGCGCATCATGTGCACGAGCATCGCCGCCACGAAGACCAGGGCGGCCCAGTGGTGGATCTGGCGGATCAGCAGACCGCCGCGGACCTCGAAGCTGATGTTCACGGTCGACGCGTACGCCTCGGACATGCCGATGCCCTTGAGGGGCACGTACGAGCCGTTGTAGACGACCTCGGCCATCGACGGCTTGAAGAACAGCGTCAGGTACACGCCCGTCAGGATGATGATGACGAACGAGTAGAGGCAGATCTCGCCCAGCATGAAGGACCAGTGGTCCGGGAAGATCTTGCGCAGGTTGGCCTTGGCGAGGGAGTAGATCCCCAGCCGGCCGTCCGTCCAGTCAGCCGCGGCCTCCCACTTGTTGGCGGGGTTGGCGCGCGTGCTGGTGGGCTTGGCGGCACCGGAGGTGGTGCTGCTCGCGCTACTCATCGAGCACGCTCCCAGTAGCTCGGGCCGACAGGCTCTTCGAAGTCGCCGGTGGCGACCAGGTGACCCTGTTCGTCAGTGGTGATCTTCAGCTGCGGCAGGGGGTGGCCGGCCGGGCCGAAGATGACGCGCGCGCCGTCCGACAGGTCGAAGGTCGACTGGTGGCACGGGCAGAGCGCGTGGTGGGTCTGCTGCTCGTAGAGGCTGATCGGGCAGCCGACGTGGGTGCAGATCTTCGAGTAGGCGAGGATGCCCTCGAAGCCCTTCTCCCGGGACTTGTCGTCCTTGATGTCGTCCGGCGCGATGCGCACCAGCATCAGGGCGTCCTTGGCGATGGCCTGCTGGAAGTCCTCGTCGTGGACGTGCAGCCCCTCGGGCATGGCGAAGGTCAGCGAGCCGATGACGATGTCTTCGGCCTTCATCGGCAGGTTGGTGCTCATGTTGATGAGCTGCAGCGGCTTGGCCGGAGTCGCCTCCTTCCAGCCCGTCTCCTTCAGCTTCTTCTCGGGCAGCGGCCCGAGGTCGCGGAGCAGGACCACGCCGGAGAGCGGGACCAGCGCCATCGAGCCGATGAGGGTGTTGCGGATCATCTTCCGACGACCGAAGCCGGACTCGGCGGCACCGGTCTTGAACTGGTCGATGACGTCCGCGCGGACCTCGTCGTCGGCCTCGATCGGGTGACGCTCGGCCGGCAGCTCGACGTCCGACATCAGGGTGCGGGCCCAGTGGACCGCGCCCGCGCCGATCAGGAACAGCGCGACGCCCAGGGTCAGGCCGAGCGCGAAGTTCAGCGCGCTGACGTGACCGAGCGGGAAGATGTAGACGATCTTGTCGGGGTCGACGCCCACGTACGACGCGATGAAGCCGATGGTGGCGATCATCGAGATCACGAACATCAGCGACACCTGGCGCTCGGCGCGCTTGGCGGCCCGCTCGTCGATGTCGGTGCGACGGGGCTCGTGGGCCGGCAGGCCCGGGTCGGCGAACGGGTCGCCGTGCTCGGCGACCTCGCCGGCGGAGCCGTGGTGCTCCGGAAGCTTCTCTTCTGACATGTCGTGGCTCATGACTTCTTGGCCTTGGGGGTGTGGGCGGCGACCCAGATCGCGACCGCGATGAGCACGCCGAGACCGAAGATCCAGCCGAACAGGCCCTCGGTCACCGGACCGAGGCTGCCGAGCGTGAGACCGCCGGGGTTGGGCTCATCGTTGGTGGTGTGGCGGACGAAGGCCACGATCTGCTTCTTCTGCTCCTCGGGCATGGTGGTGTCCGGGAACGACGGCATGTTCTGCGGGCCGGTCTGCATGGCCTCGTAGATGTGCTTGGCGTCCACGCCCTCCAGCGACGGCGCGTACTTGCCCTTGGTCAGGGCACCACCCTGGCCGGCGAAGTTGTGGCACTGGGCGCAGTTGGTGCGGAACAGCTCGCCACCCTTGGAGATGTCCTCGGGGTTGGTCGAGGTGTACTGCTCCTGGGTCGGCGTCACCGGGCCGGGGCCGAGCGAGGCCACGAAGGCGGCGAGCTGGTCGATCTCGGCCTGCGAGTAGATGTTCTTCTTGCGCGGGACCTGCGAGCCGGGCTGCTGGGCCGGCATGCGGCCGGTGGCGACCTGGAAGTCGACGGCGGCGGAACCGACGCCGACCAGGCTCGGGCCGTCGCTGCTGCCCTCGCCGTTCAGGCCGTGGCAGGACGAGCAGCCGACGGCGAAGAGCTTCTTACCCTCGTCGATCGCGAGCGACTGCGCGGCGACGTCGGCCTGCGCCTTGCCGGCGGGCGCGAACACGGCGTACAGCCCCCCGGTTGCCGCCAGGGCGAGAAGTAGGACGACCAGCGCCGCCAATGGGTGGCGCCGTCGTGCGGAGAGCTTTTTCACGGAATAACCCCGGTGTCAGGATCTGGTCGACTGGTGGGTGCACCCGGCTGCCGGTCTGGCCGGCACGAGGCGGCCCGGCTAGGGCTGCGCGCGCGGTCGGTCGGTGGGAGCGTCGGCACCGGCAGAAGCGGCCCTGCGCCGGTGAGGGCGGGGGCCGCAGCCGGTGGCCAGCGACCTGATCAGCTGGTTACTTGATCAGGTAGATGGTCGCGAACAGGCCGATCCACACGACGTCGACGAAGTGCCAGTAGTACGACACCACGATGGCGGCGGTGGCCTGCTCGTGCGTGAAGCGCTTGGCTGCGTACGTCCGTCCCAGGACCAGCAGGAAGGCGATCAGACCACCCGTCACGTGCAGACCGTGGAAGCCGGTGGTCAGGTAGAACACCGTGCCGTACGGGTCGGAGGACAGCGAGAGGCCGTCCTTCTTGACCAGCTCGGTGTACTCGAAGATCTGACCGCCGATGAAGATCGCGCCCATCACGAAGGTGATGACGAACCACGAGCGGAGCTTCTTCACGTCCCCGCGCTCGGCGGCGAACACGCCGAGCTGGCAGGTCAGCGAGGAGAGCACCAGGATCGTGGTGTTGACCGAGGAGAAGGGCACGTTGAGGGCGTGCGCCTTCTCGGTCCAGAACTCCGGCCCCTTGACGGAGCGGAGCGTGAAGTACATCGCGAAGAGGGCCGCGAAGAACATCAACTCGGAACTGAGCCAGACGATCGTTCCGACGCTGACCATGTTCGGCCGGTTGACCGATCCGTGCGCGTGCCCGGTTTCTACTGCTGTTGCTGTCGCCACGACGGACATTATGTCGGTCCCTTATTCCGTCTTCACGCCGGGGGGTCTCCCTCGGAGTGTCCGGTGCGTGCGGTATGCCCGCTTGGGGGGCACCCAGGTGCCCGGACGGTACCTGAGCAGCGGCGTGTCCCTTTTCTGACGGTTCCTCGGAGGGCCCTTGGACCCCGTTGCCCAGCGTGTCGATGCACGGTCGGCGCAGTGCCCGGAGGTAGGGGAGCGGGCCCGGCTGTCGGCCGTCCGGGTGGACTGCGCGTGGCCGGGTGACGGGGCGTCCTCCGGGCGGGTGAGCCCCGGGCGCGGCGCCTTGAGGAGGAACGCGCGCGGGGGAGGGCTCGGCCGGGGGTGATCCGGAGTAGCATCCGGGTCAGGCGAACGTGGTCCGGATCACACTTGAGGGAGCAGGGTCAATGGCGTACACGACCGATGAGACGCTCACCGTCCTCGTCTACAGCGACGACCGCAACACCCGCGAGCAGGTGCTGACGGCGCTCGGCCGCCGGCCCGCCGAGGATCTGCCGGAGCTGTCCTACCTGGAGTGCGCGACCACCCCCGCGGTGCTGCGGGCGCTGGAGAAGGGCGGCGTCGACCTCTGCATCCTGGACGGCGAGGCGGTGCCGGCCGGCGGGCTCGGACTCGGGCGCCAGCTCAAGGACGAGATCTACGGTTGCCCGCCGGTGCTGGTGCTGATCGGCCGGCCGCAGGACTCCTGGCTGGCCGCCTGGAGCCGGGCCGACGCGGCGATCTCGCGCCCGGTCGACCCGGTCGCACTGGCCGGGGCGGTGGCCACGCTGCTGCGGGCGCGCCTGGCCAAGCGGGCCCCCGCGACGCGCTGAGCGGCGCCGTCTCAGTACTAGAGAAGACAGGGCCGGAGGTACCCCGCTGCTCGATAGGCTGACTCCATCCGTACGGACGTCCCCCCTGGGGGAACCGACAACAGCTGGAGTCAGCCATGGTGAACGTGAACCCTGCGAACGGTGGTACCGACCCCGCGCAGGTGGTCCGCACCTGGCCGGACCTCCTGGCGGCGCTGTTGAAGGGGGAGGACCTCGACCGCTCGGCCACCGCGTGGGCGATGGACCGGATCATGAGCGGCGAGGCGTCCCCCGTCCAGGTCGCCGGGTTCATGGTGGCGCTGCGGGCCAAGGGCGAGACGGTCGACGAGATCAGCGGCCTGGTGGACGCGATGTACGCGCACGCCGAGCCGCTGGACATCCCGGGCCCGGCGGTGGACATCGTCGGTACCGGCGGCGACCGCGCCAAGACCGTCAACATCTCCACGATGTCCGCGATCGTCGCCGCGGCCGCCGGTGCCAAGGTGGTCAAGCACGGCAACCGGGCGTCCTCCTCGGCGAGCGGGTCGTCGGACGTGCTGGAGAAGCTCGGCATCGCCCTGGACCTGTCGGCCCGGCGGGTCGCCGAGGTGGCCGAGGAGGTCGGGCTCACCTTCTGCTTCGCGGCGAGGTTCCACCCGTCGATGCGGCACGCCGCCACCGCCCGGCGCGACCTCGGGGTGCCGACCGCGTTCAACATCCTCGGCCCGCTGACCAACCCGGCGAAGGTCACCGCGCACGCCGTCGGCTGCTTCGACACCCGGCTCGCCGGGCTGATCGCGGGCGTCCTCGCCCGGCGCGGCTCCACGGCGCTGGTCTTCCGCGGCGACGACGGCCTGGACGAGCTGACCGTCACCACGACGTCGCAGGTGTGGATCGTGCGGGACGGCATCGTCACCGAGACCGCCTTCGACCCGCGGGACGTCGGCATCGAGCTCGTCGGCATCGAGGCGCTCCGCGGGGCGGACGCCTCCTACAACGCCGAGGTCGCGCGCCGGCTGCTGGCCGGGGAGCGCGGGCCGGTGCGGGACGCCGTCCTGCTCAACACGGCGGCGGCGCTGGTGGCGCTGGACCTGACGGACGCGCCGCTCGCCGAGCAGCTGGCGGCCGGCATGGAGCGGGCCGCGGCGGCCGTGGACTCGGGCGCGGCGCAGGAGCTGCTGCGGCGCTGGTCGGAGGCCACCGGCCGGGACTGACAAGCGAGTTGAGGGGCCCGTGGCAGTTCGTCGCCGCGGGCCCCTTCGGCTGTCCGGATGGTGGATGCCTGTTTGACCACCGGGCGGACGCGACCTAGAGTCCTGTCCAGGTCATGAGTGACAGCGACAAGCCCCAGCTTGCTGTCCGGCAACCCTCCGTCCGTGGCGGGGTGCCCTGGGTGAGGACCGGGCCGCGCGGCGAACCGTCCGCGAGGCAAGCGCGGACGCCCGACGACTAGCACTCCCGGGGTCCCTCGACCTCCGAAGGAGTGCATCCTCATGTCCCTTGCCACCGAAATCTGCGCCCCCCTGGCCGTCCTCGGCCACGACGTCCAGGTGCCGCTCGTCAACGGCGAGAAGGTCGGCTACGCGCCGCTCGACTACGCGGCCAGCTCGCCGGCGCTGCAGCGGGTGTGGGACGACGTCGCCGCGTACGCCCCCTACTACGGCAGCGTGCACCGCGGCGCCGGGTACCTCTCGCAGCTGTCCACCGACCTGTTCGAGCAGAGCCGCCGGACCGTCGGCGAGTTCCTCGGCCTGCGCGAGGGCGACCAGGTGGTCTTCACCCGGGCCACCACCGACTCGCTCAACCTGCTCGCCGCCGCGCTGCCGGCCGGCACCCGGGTGTTCGCGTTCGAGACCGAGCACCACGCCTCGCTGCTGCCCTGGGCCCACGCCGGGCTCGACGTCACCTACCTGCGCGCTCCCCGCTCGCACGCCGAGGCCGTCGCCGCGCTGGACGCCGCGCTCGCCGGGGCGCCCGAGGGCCCGAAGCTGCTGTGCGTCACCGGCGCCTCGAACGTCACCGGCGAGCTGTGGCCGGTCGCCGAGCTCACCGCGACCGCGCACCGGCACGGCGCCCGGGTGGTGCTGGACGCCGCGCAGCTCGCCCCGCACCACCGGGTCTCGGTGGCCGAGCTGGACGTCGACTGGATCGCCTTCTCCGGCCACAAGATCTACGCGCCGTTCGGCGCCGGGGTGCTGGCCGGCCGGGCGGACTGGCTGGACGCGGCCGAGCCGTACCTGGCCGGCGGCGGTGCGACCCGGACGGTGGCCCGGGAGGCCGACGGTTCGGTGGCCGTCCAGTGGCACACCGGCCCGGCCCGGCACGAGGCCGGCTCGCCGAACGTCATCGGCGCCTACGCCATCGCGTCCGCCTGCCGGGCGCTGAGCGAGGCCGGCTTCGACGCGCTGGAGGCCCGCGAGCAGGCGCTGATCGCCCGGCTCACGGCCGGGCTGGCGGAGATCCCGCAGGTCAAGGTGCTGAGCCTGTTCGGCTCCGACTCGGCGCGGGTGGGCGTGCTGTCCTTCGTCGTCCGGGGCTGGAACAGCTCGCACTTCTCGGCCGCGCTCTCCGCCGAGTACGGCATCGGCGTGCGCGACGGGCTGTTCTGCGCGCACCCGCTGGTGCGCACGCTGCTCGGCGACGAGGACGTGGCGCCGTCCGAGTGCGGCGCGCCGGAGCCGTCGCTGCCGGGCGAGCGCAGCCTGAACGCCATCCGGGTCAGCTTCGGCGCCGGGACCCCGGACGAGCACGTCGACCGCTTCCTGACCGCCGTCCGCGAGCTGGTCACGGACGGCGCGGCGTGGAACTACCGGAACGAGGGCGGCCGTTGCGTCGCCGACACTCGCCGTGAGGACTGAGGACTGAGGACTACTCGTCCAGGCCGAGCGCGAACGCGGCCTCCAGGTCGTGCTGGGAGTAGGTGCGGAAGGCGATCTGGGTCTCGGTGTGGGCGACGCCCGGGACCTTGTTCAGCCGGCCCGGGATGACGTCGGCCAGGTCGTCGTGCTTGCGCACCCGCACCATCGCGACCAGGTCGTAGCCGCCGGTCACCGAGTACACCTCGCTGACGCCCTCGATGGCGGCGATGGCCTCGGCGATCTCCGGGATGCGGTCGACACTGGTCTTGATCAGGACGATGGCGGTGATCACTGTTCCGGCTCCTTCGTGGGGTGGCGCCAGCGTATCGGGCCTCAGCCGGGTCGTCTCGGGGGGTGACCGACGACGGTGCAGGCGTAGAGGAAGCCGGCGCAGAAGCCGATCACGTGGACCAGGTAGGCGACCCCGGGCCCGGCCGAGTGCACCGACCACCACTGCAGGGCGAACCAGAGGCCCAGCACCAGCCAGGCCGGGAACCGCAGCGGCAGGAAGAGCAGCAGCGGGACGAGCGTCGTCACCCGGGAGCGCGGGTGGAAGCGCAGGTAGGCGCCCAGGACGGCGGAGATCGCGCCGGAGGCTCCGATCAGGACGCGGGTGGAGTCCGCCGAGTGCGCCTCGGCGAGGGCGAAGCCGTACGTCGCGAGGCTCCCGGCGGCCAGGTAGAAGAGGAGGAAGCGGGCCCGGCCGACCCGCCGTTCGACGGTGGGGCCGAAGACGTGGAGGAAGAGCAGGTTGCCGGCCAGGTGCAGCCAGCCGGCGTGCAGGAAGAGGCCGGTGAGGACGGAGACGGCCGGGCGCTTGCCCGGCGTGGGAGCGGCCGGGCAGCCGGGGGCCGGGTCCGGGGCCTCGGCGAGCTGTTCGGCCGTCAGCGGGCGCCCGGCCAGCAGTTCGGCGGGGACGGCGCCCCAGCGCTGCTCGTACCGCTGCTCGGCGCAGAGCCGGGCCTGCCCGGTGCCGTAGAGGGGGTTGAGTCCGGCGGCCGGCCCGAACAGGAAGACCAGGGTGTTGAGCGCGATCAGGGCGTAGGTGACCGCCGGGGCGGGCACCGCGGGGCCGCCGTCCCGCGCGTCGGTGTGGCCGGGGGCCGCGAGCGCCATGCGGCCAAGCATCCCTCCGCGGGCCCTCCGTGACACCGCGCTGTACGGCAGGTGGACTAGCCGTCCCGATCGCCCGAACCGGTGGCCGTGATGGTTGCCCCAGGCAATAGGCTTGGGGCGGGCATTCCCGCCTCCCGCCGCCGATGCCGGGGCTCCGGGGGGAGCGCCTAGCCCACCCAGGGACCACCCGAGAGGACCCCCGATGACCGTCCCCGCTCTGACCGCCGAGACGCGTTGGCGCTGCACCCTGTGCGGCAACCTCACCCGCTTCGACGTGACCCGCTCCGCGCGGGTCACCGAGTTCCTGCACTTCGACCTGGCCGGCGAGTCCAAGGTCGAGGAGACCGAAGTCCTGAGCGAGACGGTCGAGACGGTGCGCTGCCGCTGGTGCAACGCGGTGGACCAGGTCGAGCTGGTCGCCCGCCCGGGCGCGGACGACGCGGCGGTCGAGGCCGAGCAGGGTTGATGCCCCGCCGGTGCGGTGGACGGTGCACGGCACGGCCGTCCGCCGCACGGGACAATACAGACAGAACGCACGGAGCGTGACGACAGGGACGGCGGCCGCGGGGCCGCACCCGTTGGACCAGGATCGGAGCCGAGGACGTGGTGGACGCAGCGAGGGAGCCCGCCGGACCGCAGGGGCAGCCCGCTGCGGAGCCGGCTGCCGGGGCGGCGGGGGCCGCCGACGGTGCCGCCGCGTCCGGAACCGCCGCGGACCCGGGAGCAGGCCGTCCCGCCGAGAAGCTCGACCGGCCGCTGCCGGAGGGCGTGCGCCGGCGCGTGGTCGGCCTGGCCGCGGACGCGCTCGGCGGACTGCCGCCCGGCGAGCTGCCGCAGAGCCTGCGTCAGTACGCCAAGTTCACCCCGGCCCGGCGGGCCAAGTACGCGGCCACGGCGATCGCGGCGGCGCTGGAGTCGGAGCCGGCCTTCCGGCTGCGGATAGCGGAGCGGCTGCGGCTGGGCCAGCCGGACCTGGTGAAGGCGCTGGAGTCGGGCAGCGTCCCCGGCGCCGCCGATCCGATGGACGTCGCGGCCGCCGCCTACCTGGTGCGGTCGGCGGGCTGGAGCCGGCTGGTCGCCGAGGCCGGCGAGGAGGCCGAGCGGGCCGGCGCCGAGGGCGCGGCCGCGGAGGCGGCCCGGCTGGTGGAGAAGCTGCAGGCCGAGCTGGCCGAGGTGCGGGCCGGGGCGCGCGCGGACCTGGACCGGCAGCGGGCCGAGTCCGAGGACGTCCGGCGGGAGGCCGACTCGCTGCGCAAGAAGGTGCGTTCGCTGGAGAGCGACACCCGCCGGGCGCAGGCCGAGACCCGTCGGCTGGCCGGTGAGCTGGAGGCGCTGCGCGCGCAGGCGGCGACCGAGCGCAGTGCGGCCGAGAGCGAGGCACGGCGGCTGCGGCACCGCGTCGGCGAGCTGGAGACCGCCGCCGAGCAGGGCCGCCGTTCGGCCCGCGAGGGGCGCAGCGTGGAGGACATGCGGCTGCGGCTGCTGCTGGACACCGTGCTGCAGTCGGCGCAGGGGCTGCAGCGCGAGCTGGCGCTGCCGGTGTCGCAGATCCGCCCGGCGGACCTGGTGGAGGCGGTGGTGCCGGGTTCGGCCTCGCCGCACGACGTGGCCCGGCGCGGGCTCGCGGAGGACGATCCGGCCCTGCTGGACCAGCTGCTGGCGATCCCGCAGGTGCACCTGGTGGTGGACGGCTACAACGTGACGAAGACCGGCTATCCGACGCTGCCGCTGGAGCAGCAGCGGCTGCGGCTGCTGGGCGGGCTGGCGATGCTGGCCCAGCGCACGCAGGCGGAGGTCACGTGCGTGTTCGACGGGCAGGACCTGGACGTGCCGGTGATCATGGCGCCGCCGCGCGGGGTCCGGGTGCGCTTCAGCCGGACCGGCGAGACGGCGGACGAGCTGATCAGACGCCTGGTGCGGGCCGAGCCGCAGGGCCGTCCGGTCGTGGTGGTCTCCGCCGACCGGGAGGTCGCGGAGGGCGTGCGGAAGGCGGGCGCGCGCCCGGTCGCCTCGGTTCTGCTGCTGAACCGGCTGGCGCGGCCCTGATTCCGTGCCGATGGGGATGACGGCCGCTCAGCGTCCGGTTTGCGGTGATGTGCGGATTCGGTGAAGCGGCGTGGGGGCTCGGAGTTCACGCCTTTGGGGGAGTGGCGCAATGCCTGGATGTTCACTAGGGTCTGGCGTCAAACCTATTTTCCGGATTTCTCACCCGAACCGGTGAGTCCATGGAAGAAGGAGCAGGTCCCTTGGCCTCCCACCGCCGTCCCAAGCAGCCGAGCCGCGCGCGGGTCTCCGTGCTCACCGCTGCTGCTGCGACCGCGGTCGCGCTCTCCGCCCAGGTGGCCGCGCACGCCGCGCCGCAGCCGAACAAGACGGACGTCAAGGCGCAGATCGACGAACTGCAGCAGGAGCAGGAGCAGGCCGCCGAGAAGTACAACGGCGCCAAGGAGCGGGCCGACCAGCTGCGCAAGCAGGCCGACCAGCTCCAGGACCAGGTGGCCCGCGGCCAGGAGCAGATGACCCAGCTTCAGACCGGCCTCGCCGGCGTGGCGGGCGAGCAGTACCGCACCGGCGGCATCGACCCGTCCGTCCAGCTGATGCTCTCCTCCGACCCGAACAACTACCTGGCCAAGGCCTCCAGCGTGCAGCAGGCCACCGCCACCGAGACCGACGCGCTCAAGGGCCTGCTGGACCAGCAGCGCCGCCTGGACCAGGAGAAGGCCGAGGCCGCCGCGGTGCTGGCCTCCCTGGACTCCACCACCAAGGACCTGAACCAGTCCAAGGCGGACGTCAACGCCAAGCTCAAGCAGGCCCAGGACCTCCTCAACTCGCTCAGCGCCTCCGAGCGCGCCGCGCTGAAGGCCCAGCAGGCCCAGGACGACCGCGCCTCGCGCGGCACCGACCGGGTCGACCTGAGCAGCCTGCCGCCGGCCAGCGGCTACGCGGCCGTGGCCGTGGCCAAGGCGATGAGCAAGCAGGGCTCGCCGTACGTGTGGGGTGCCGTCGGCTCCAGCACCTTCGACTGCTCGGGCCTGATGCTCTGGTCGTACGGCCAGGCCGGCGTCTCGCTGCCGCGCACCTCGCAGGAGCAGGGCCACTACGGCACCCGGGTGCCCTCGCTGGACCAGGCCCAGCCCGGCGACCTGGTGATCTACGGTCCCGACATGCACCACGTCGCGATGTACATCGGCAACGGCATGGTGGTGCACGCGCCGCACACCGGCGACGTCGTCAAGGTGATGAAGGCCGACGCGATGCCGATCAACACCATCCGCCGGGTCTGACCCGCCGACACGCCGCGGGCCGACGCGACGGCCCTGTGATCCGCGCCACCTCCCGAGCGGGGGTGGCGCGTTCGCTTGAGCGCGTTTCCCTGCGTTTCGCCGCGTTCGCGTGACAAGTGATCAGCCTTGCGTACTGCCGCGATCACCTTCTGTCATCTTCACAAAAGAACTTGGTTATTCTTCCGCCTTTTTTCTGACAAGGATTTGAACCGATCACGGTTCAGTTACTAGGGTCGTGACCCGGACCACCGCACTGTCGATCGCCCAGCCAGGGTGGCGGCGGTGGTTCCCGCCGAGTTCGTGAAGCAGCGGGACGGGTCGAAGCGACCGTCCGACAGGGGAGCCCAGTGACAGGGGGCGCTGTGGAGCGGAGCCGGGGAACCACGTTCCTCCGGGGTGAATCGGCGCCAGGTCGGCCGGTGGAACGGCCGTGAGGCGTCGTAGGGCATGCTTCCGGCCCGAACCCGTCAGCTCACCCGGTAGGCGGACGTAGGAAGAAGGAGTCCGCCTTCGTGGCGTCCCATCGTCGTCCCAAACCCGCCGGTCGTGCCCGAGTTTCCTTCCTGACCGGAGTTGCCGCGGCAGCCGTCGCCCTCTCCGCGCAGTCCGGCGCCCACGCCGACCCCGCGCCGACCAAGGACCAGGTCAAGGAGCAGGTCGACCAGCTCAACGAGCAGGCCGAGGTGGCGACCGAGCAGTACAACGCCGCCCAGTCCAAGCAGCAGGAGCTGCAGAAGCAGGTCAGCGGCCTGCAGGACCAGGTGGCCCGCCAGCAGGAGCAGGTGACCGACCTCCAGGGCGGCCTCGCCCAGATCGCCGGCGAGCAGTACCGCAACGGGGGCATATCCCCGACCGTCCAGCTGATGTTCTCGTCCAAGCCGGACAACTTCCTCAGCCAGGCCGACGCCCTGAACCAGGCCGGCAGCACCCAGAAGGGTCAGCTGAAGGAGCTCCAGGACCAGCAGCGCAAGCTGGACCAGGACCGCACCGAGGCCCAGGGCAAGCTCGCCGAGCTGGACGCGACCACCCAGCAGCTGAAGGCGTCCAAGGAGCAGATCCAGGGGAAGCTGACGGCCGCCCAGAACCTCTTCAACACCCTGTCCGAGCAGGAGCGCCAGGCCATCAAGGCGGCCGAGGACAAGGCCGCCGCCGATGCCAAGGCCAAGGCCGACGCCGCGAAGGCCCAGCAGGCCGCCGCCGACCGCGCCTCCCGCGACAGCAGCCGCACCGACCTCGGCTCGGCCCCGTCGTCCTCGCCGGTCGCCAAGCCGCCGGCGGCGGGCAGCTCGCGCGGTGCCGCCGCGCTGTCCTACGCCGCCACCAAGATCGGCAGCCCGTACGTCTGGGCCGCCACCGGCCCGAACTCCTTCGACTGCTCGGGCCTGATGGTCTGGGCCTTCGACCAGGCCGGCGTCTCGCTGCCGCGCACCTCGCAGGAGCAGGCCGGCGCCGGGACCCGGATCGGCACGGACCTCTCCCAGGCCCAGCCCGGCGACCTGCTGATCTTCTTCAACGACGCCCACCACGTCGGCATCTACGCCGGCAACGGCCAGGTGCTGCACGCGCCCAAGCCGGGTGCGAGCGTCCGCTACGAGGCGGTCACCAACATGCCGCTCTCGTCCATCGTGCGGGTCTGATTCCCCGCTCGGCTTCCCGCAGGCCCGGCCCTCCTCCCCGGAGGTCCGGGCCTGCGGCGTTTCCTTTCCTCGGACTGGTGTCCGATTCAGGGTCAAATATTCGGGTTGGGAGGGGTTTGGACTCGGTTGCCCGGACTCGCTAACGTCTGCCACCGGACTCCCGCTCCAGGACCGCCCGCTTGGGTGCGGCGGCGGGACCGGTCCGCAGGATTGGAGCAGCCGCCGCCATGCCCGTGCACCGCCGTTCCCAACTGCTCGCCCGTGCGCTGGTGCTGACCGCGGCCGCCACCACCGCCCTGGGCGTCACGACGGGCGGCAGCGCCCAGGCCGCCCCCGGCTCCCCGGACGCGCCCAGCCGCAAGGACGTCAAGGCGCAGGTCGAGCAGCTGTACAACGAGGCCGAACAGGCGTCGGAGAAGTACAACGCCGCGCAGGAGGCCCAGCAGCGGCTCCAGGGCGAGACCACCGTCCTCCAGGGCGAGATCGCCGCCGCCCAGGACCAGCTGAACCAGCTGCGCGGCGACCTCGCCACCGTGGCCGGCGCCGAGTACCGCTCCGGCGGCATGGCGCAGACCGTCCAGCTGATGCTCGCCACCGACCCGGAGGGCTACCTCGCCCGCGCCCGGACCCTCGACCAGGCGACCGAGCGGCAGAACGAGACGCTGCACGAGCTGGTGACCCGTCAGCGCGGGCTCGACCAGCGCCGCACCGAGACCGCCGCCAAGCTCGCCGAGCTGGACCAGGCCCGCCGGACGCTCGCCGACAGCAAGCAGGAGATCCAGCAGCGGCTGGCCAAGGCCCAGCGGCTGCTCAACAGCCTGGGCGCCGCCGAGCGCTCCCGGATGGCCGCGCAGGACGCCCAGGAGGCCGAGCAGCGCGCCACCCGCGGCACCGACCGGCTGGACCTCGGCACCACCCCGCCCGCCTCCGAGCGTGGGGCGGCGGCGCTCGCGGCGGCGGTGCGGATGATCGGGTCGCCGTACGTGTACGGGTCCACCGGCCCCCGCGCGTTCGACTGTTCCGGTCTGATGTACTACAGCTGGCGGCAGGCGGGAGTGAGCCTGCCGCGCACCTCGCAGGCCCAGGCCTACGCCGGCCAGCGGGTGAGCCTGTCCGAAGCGCGACCGGGAGACCTGGTGATCTTCTACCGGGACATGCACCACGTCGGCATGTACGCCGGCGGCGGGGTGATCGTGCACGCCCCGTACCCGGGGGCCAGGGTCCGGTACGAGAGCGTCAACGCGATGCCCGTCGCGGGGGTGGTCCGGCTCTGAGCCCGACCCCGTCCGGACCGGACGCGATACGGCCCTGCGTGCTGTCCCGGCGAGGCGCCCTGCTGCTCGCCGCCGGAGGGCTGACCCAGCTGTCGCTGCCGCCCGTCGCCCCCGCGGCGGCCGGCCGGGGGCTCGGCGGGGCGGACGAGCGGACCGAGGTGGCGGCGGTGCTGGACGAACGCGCGCGCGAGCTGTCGGCGACCACCGGACTGCCGCTGACCGCCGGCTACCGCAACCTCGTCGTCTCCCCGGGCACGGGCCCCGGCCGGCTGACCGTCACGGCCGACCTGGACGTCCGGGTCACCGGCTACGACGAGTACCCCGCCGTCTACCCCCGCCGCCTCACGCTGACGCGGGCCGACGGCTGGCGGGTCGAGCGCGAGGACGCCGCGAGCGGGCCGCCGGCGCTCTGGGACTTCGGGACGGGACGGTCCGCGCGCGGCGCGCAGTGCCTGGTGCTCGGCCTCGCCGCCGGACCGGACCCGGCCGGGCCGGTCGCGATCGGCGACCGCGCCGTCCCCGCGGTGAGCGCGGTCTGGGGCACCGGCTGGGCGGGCCGACTGCTGCTGGAACTGCCCGCCACCGAGCCGCAGTTCGCCCGCCTGCTGGAGGCCGACCCGGCCGGCTGGACGGGCATGGCGGCGGTCACCGTGGCCGCCCCCGGCGCGCCCTCGCACACCCCGGCCGACCGGGTGCTGATCAACCCCGAGGCGTTCGGGCGGCTCAGCGACTTCGGCCGCCAGGTGGTCGTCACCCACGAGACCACCCACGTCGCGACCCGGGCCGACACCCGGGCCTGGACGCCGCTGTGGCTCTCCGAGGGCGTCGCCGACTGGACGGCCTACCGCGACTCCGGCCGCACGCCCCGCCAGATCGCCCCCGAGCTGGCCCGGGACGTGGCCGCGGGAAGGGTGCCCACGGCCCTGCCCGCCGACCGCGACTTCGCCGCGGGCACCACCGGCATCGCCCAGGCCTACGAGCAGGCCTGGCTCGCCTGTCGGCTGATCGCCGCCCGCTTCGGCACCGCCCGCCTGGTCGCGTTCTACCGCGCGGTGGGCGCGGCGGACGGCGCGGGGGAGGACCGCGACCAGCGGATGGACCGGCTGTTCCGGGCCGAACTGGGCCTCGGTAAGGACGAGTTCACGCGGCTGTGGGTGGCCGAGGTGGCCGCCCTCAACGCCTAGGACGGGTAGTTAGCGCCCGGCCGGGGTGTTGGGCCGGTCGATCCCGTCGAGCAGGTCCTGCTCGTAGGCGATGCCCGGGCGGACCGGGTAGGAGCCGGCCGGGACGGGCTCCGGCTGCGTCAGCACGACGGTCGGCGGCAGCCGGTCCGTGCCCCGCGTGGAGCGCCAGAGGCGGACGCAGGACAGGACCGTCGCCGCCAGCAGGAGCAGGTTGCGCGCCGACAGGACGGCGATGGCCGCCGGGTCGCTCGCGAGGACCTGGGTGAACATCAGCGGGAATTCGAGCAGCGTGAGCGGCGCCGCGAGCAGGATCAGCAGTGCCACCGGCCGCTGGCTGCTGCCGCGGACCGTCAGGCAGACCGCCGCGACGCCGATCAGCCAGACCAGGTACTGCGGACTGATCACCCGGCTGGTGACGGTGAAGATCAGCAGCGCGGTCAGCGCCGCGTCGTACATCGTGGCCGCGTTGCGGCGCTTGGCGGTGTAGCGCCACAGCAGCAGCCACGCGAAGCCCAGCACGGTGCCGGCCATCATGACCTTGCCGACGACGCCGACCCAGGGCCCGAGCATCTCGGCCGAGCCGTAGTTCATCGTCACCCGGCCGTCCCAGCCGCCCGCGATCCGCGCGTAGTGCAGCGGCAGCGCGCCGAGCGACTCGACCTCGACGCCGCGGTCCTTCTGGAACGCCAGGAAGCCGAAGGCGCCGTTCATCCCGGCGGCCAGCAGGAAGCCCAGCGAGACGGCGGTGGCCGCCGCGAGCGTCCAGGAACGGCCGGTGCGGCGGCCGGAGGGGGTGCCGATCAGGCCGAGCAGCGGCCAGATCTTGACGATCCCGCCGAGGCCCAGCAGCATCCCGCCGACGGCCGGGCGGCGGATCAGCGCCAGCAGGCCGGCCACCGCGCTCGCGGTGACGATGATGTCGAAGCGGTTGTAGATCATCGGGCCGAGCAGCGGCACGGCCACCACCCACAGCCAGGCGCCGGTCAGCGCCCGGCCCCGGCGCAGGCCGGTGCGGACCAGCAGGGCCATCACGAGGGCGTCGGCGACCCCGCAGATCACCCAGAACGAGACCACGTACGACCACGGCAGCAGGCCGGGCAGCAGGATCACCAGGGCGGCGCCGGGCGGGTACTGCCAGGTGACGTCGTCGAACGGGAAGGTGCCGGTCTGCAGGACGCCGTACCAGGCGTGGTAGATCATCCAGACGTCCGCGGTGACGTCGCCGCCCGGCGAGCGCAGCACGCCGGTCACGAACAGCAGCAGCAGCGTCCGGGTGCCCGCCCAGGTGGCGACGAGTGCCGCGAGCGCCCCGAGCGGGCGGCCCGTGCGGGCACGGGAAGTACCGGTCTCGGTGGCCGGGGCCAACTCCACAGCGCTCCCTCGTTCGTCTCGGACGTCCCCACCGGAGGCGTCGCGCGACGGACGCCCGGGCCGCCGTCCTCAGCGGCTCAGGTACTAGGACTGACCCGGGGGTGGAACGGTTGCCGTGCGTGCTTCCGTTCCCGGCGGGTCATGGTGTTGACCTATCGTACGGATCACCCAGCGGTACACCGAGCACCCCCCGACCGAGCGAGCCGTGGCCTGATGCACAGAACCTTGATCGTCACCAACGACTTCCCGCCGCGACCCGGCGGCATCCAGGCCTTCGTGCACAACATGGCCGTCCGTCAGCCCGCCGGGAGCATCGTGGTCTACGCCTCGACCTGGCGCGACGGCACCGAGGTCGCGCGCTTCGACGCCGAGCAGCCGTTCCCGGTGATCCGGGACCGGACGAAGGTGATGGTTCCCACACCGCGGGTCACCCGGCGGGCCGCCGAGATCCTCCGCGCGGAGAAGTGCGACTCGGTCTGGTTCGGCGCCGCCGCGCCGCTCGGCCTGATGGCGCCCGCGCTGCGCCGGGCCGGGGCCGGGCGGCTGCTGGGCATGACGCACGGGCACGAGGCCGCCTGGGCCCAGCTGCCGGCCGCCCGGCAGCTGCTGCGCCGGATCGGCGCGGGCACCGACGTGCTGACGTACCTGGGCGAGTACACCCGCTCCCGGATCGCGGGCGCGGTGGGACCGGAGGCCGCCGGCCGGATGGTGCAGCTGCCGCCGGGCGTGGACGAGACGACCTTCCACCCGGCCTCCGGGGGCGCCGAGGTGCGCCGCCGGCTGGGGCTGGCGGACCGGCCGGTGGTGGTGTGCGTCTCGCGCCTGGTGCCGCGCAAGGGCCAGGACACCCTGATCGAGGCGATGCCGCAGATCCTCGCCGACGTGCCGGACGCGGTGCTGCTGATCGTCGGCGGCGGCCCGTACCGGGCGGACCTGGAGAAGCTGGCCGACGCCAGGGGCGTGCGCGCCTCGGTGCGCTTCACCGGCTCCGTGCCGTGGGAGGAGCTGCCCGCCCACTACGGCGCTGGGGACGTCTTCGCGATGCCCTGCCGGACGCGGCGCGGCGGGCTCGACGTCGAGGGCCTCGGCATCGTGTACCTGGAGGCCTCGGCGACCGGTCTGCCCGTCGTGGCCGGCGACTCCGGCGGCGCGCCGGACGCGGTGCTGGAGGGCGAGACCGGGTACGTCGTGCCGGGTGGCTCGGCGTCGGCGGCGGCCGAGCGGATCGTCCGGCTGCTGCACGACGAGGAGCTGCGGCGGCGGATGGGCGAGGCCGGACGGCGCTGGGTGGAGCGCTCCTGGCGCTGGGACCTGCTGGCCGGGCGGCTGACCTCGCTGCTCGCGGTGGAGCGGTAGCGATCACGGACGCGCGAACGGGCCCGCCTCCCGACGAGGAGGCGGGCCCGTTCGCGCGTCCGGGGCGGCTACTTCTGGTAGATCGCCTCGACGTCGGCCGCGAAGTCCTTCAGGACGACGTTGCGCTTGAGCTTCAGGGACGGTGTGAGGTGGCCGCTCTCCTCGGAGAACTCGGTGTCCAGCAGGCGGAACTTCTTGACCGCCTCGGCGTGCGAGACGGCCGCGTTGCCGTCGTCGACGGCGGCCTGGAGCGCGGCCAGCAGGTCCGGGTCCTCGCGCAGCTCGGCGACCGTCGCGGTGGCGGGCTTGCCGTTGAGCTCCTTCCACTTGGGGAAGAAGTCCGGGTCGACGGTGATCAGGCACCCGATGAAGGGCTTGCGGTCGCCGACCACCATGACCTCGCCGACCAGCGCGTGCGCCCGGATCCGGTCCTCGATCACCGCCGGGGCGACGTTCTTGCCGCCCGCCGTGACGATGATCTCCTTCTTGCGGCCGGTGATGGTCAGGTAGCCCTCGGAGTCCAGCGAGCCGAGGTCGCCGGTGGCCATCCAGCCGTCCTTGAGGCTGTCGGCGGTCGCCTGCGGGTTGTTCCAGTAGCCGGTGAAGACGTGCGGGCCCTTGAAGAAGACCTCGCCGTCCTCGGCGATCCGCACGGAGGCGCCGGGCACCGGCTGGCCGACCGTGCCGATCTTCGGCTTGTCCCACGGGTTGAAGGCGGTGGCCGCGCAGGTCTCGGTCAGGCCGTAGCCCTCCAGGACGGTGAAGCCGATGCCGCGGTAGAAGTGGCCGAGGCGCTCGCCGAGCGGGGCGCCGCCGGAGATGGCGTGGGTGGCCCGGCCGCCGAGGGCGGCGCGCAGCTTGCTGTAGACCAGCTTGTCGAACACCGCGTGCTTGATCCGCAGGCCGAGGCCGGCGCCGCCGGCGTCCAGGGCGCGGCTGTAGGCGATCGCGGTCGCGGCGGCCTTGTCGAAGATCTTGCCCTTGCCGTCGGCCTGGGCCTTGGCGCGGGCGGTGTTGTAGACCTTCTCGAACACCCGCGGCACGCCGAGGATGAGGGTCGGGCGGAAGGAGGCCAGCTCGGCGGTGACGTCCTTGATGTCGGAGACGTGGCCCAGCTTGATCGGGGCCATCGCCGGGGCGATCTCGACGATCCGGCCGAGCACGTGGGCCAGCGGGAGGAACAGCAGGACGGAGCTCTCGCCGGTGCGGAACAGCGGGGTGAGGCGCTCGACGACGTTGCCGCACTCGGCCAGGAAGTTGCCGTGCGTCAGCTGACAGCCCTTCGGGCGGCCGGTGGTGCCCGAGGTGTAGACGATGGTGGCGATCGAGTCCTCGGAGGCGGTCGAACGGCGCTCCTGGACGGTCGCGCCCGCGACGCCCTCGCCCGCCTCGGCCAGCGCGGCGATCGCGCCGCCCTCGATCTGCCAGAGGTGCTCCAGCTCCGGCAGCCGGCCGCGGACCTCCTCGACCACCTTGAGGTGCTGGTCGGTCTCGGCGAACACGGCGACCGCGCCGGAGTCGCCGAGGATCCACTCGACCTGCTCGGCGGAGGAGGTCTCGTACACCGGCACGGTGATCGCGCCGGCCGTCCAGATCGCGAAGTCCAGCAGCGTCCACTCGTACCGGGTGCGGGACATGACGCCCACCCGGTCGCCGGGCCGGATGCCCGAGGCGATCAGGCCCTTCGCCGCCGCGTGCACCTCCACCAGGAACTGGGTCGCGGTCAACTCCTGCCAGCGGCCGTCCACCTTCCGGCTGAGCACCACGACGTCCGGGTACCGCTCGGCGTTCTGGTGCACGAGGTCGGAGAGGTTACCGCCGCTCGGTACCTGGTAGAGGGCCGGAAGGCTGAAGTCGAGCAAGACTGCTCCTCGTTCGCGACGCTGCGGGACGGCAGGACGTTACTGCCCGGTAGGCAGCTTCGGCCAGGGGGGTCGGCCCCGGTGTTCGAAGTGTCACACCCGGCCGGGTCGGACCAGGCCGTGACCGGGTCGTTCGACTGGCACCCTACGGCAGGGCCGGGCGACCGGCCGGTAACATGCGCCGCCGCCGGGCGCCCGCGGGCGCCCGCCGTCCGCCGCCCGGTGCCCGTGCGGCCGAGTCGATCGCCGGTCGCGATAGCCTGCTCCGGGCGCACCCGGGCGAGCACGCCTCGACCGGGGCGGCAGGCAAGAGGGACCGAGTCGGAGGGCCATTCCATGGCGGAGCACACCAGGTCGAGCATCACCATCGACGCGACCCCGGCCACGGTCATGGCCGTGATCGCCGACTTCGCCGCCTACCCGGCCTGGACCGGCGAGGTCAAGGAGATCGAGGTCCTGGAGGCCGCCGAGGACGGCCGCGCCTCGAAGGTCCGCCTGCTGCTCGACGCCGGCGCCATCCGCGACGAGCACGTCCTCGCCTACACCTGGGACGGCGACCGCGAGGTCGGCTGGACCCTCGTGCGCAGCCAGATGCTCCGCTCGCTCGACGGCTCCTACACCCTCGCCCCGCTCGGCGCCGACCGCACCGAGGTCACGTACCAGCTCGCCGTGGACGTCAAGATCCCGATGCTGGGCATGATCAAGCGCAAGGCCGAGAAGGTCATCATCGACCGCGCGCTGGCCGGCCTGAAGAAGCGCGTCGAGGACGGCGGCGGCAAGAAGCCCGCCCAGGGCTGACGGCGCGGAACGGGGGCCCGACGGCATGACGGCGACACGCACCATCCTGGTCAGCGGCGACGCGGGCGCGCCCGCGGTGGCCGCCGCCACCGCCCTGCACGCCGCCCGCGGCGGCCGGCGGGTCTGGCTGCTGGCCGCCGACGACCCGCACCGGGCGCTGGACTCCGTGCTGGGCGTCCGCCTGGAACCCGAACCGCTGCGGTACGCAACCGGCCTGACCGTCTCCCGGATCGACGAGCAGGCCGCCTTCCGGCACGCCCTCGGCGAGATCGCCGGGCGCCTCAAGCCCGCCCTCGACCTGCTCGGGGCCGAGCCGCTCGACCCCGAGGAGCTCACCGCCCTCCCGGGCATCGCCCGGATCGCCCTGCTGCGCGCCCTGCCCGCCGCCGACGGGGACGTCCTGGTCGTGCTCGCCCCGCCGCCCGCCGAGCTGATCGGCGCCCTCGCCCTGCCCGAGCAGCTGGAGCGCTACCTGGACCGGCTGGTCCCCGAGCAGCGCCAGGCCGCCCGGGCGCTGCGCCCGCTGCTGGCCGGACTGGCCGGTGTCCCGATGCCCGCCGACTGGCTGTACGAGAGCCGCGGCAAGGCCGCCGGCGTGCTCGCCGAGTCCCGGGCCGCGATCACCTCGCCCGGCACCAGCGTCCGCCTCGTCGTGTCGGCCGACGGCCATCCGTTCGACGACCTGCGGCGGATCCGCGCCGGGCTGGCCCTGCACGGGCACCGGCCGGACGCCGTCGTGGTGCACGGCGCGCTGCCGGACAAGGCGCTGGAGTCGCCCGACCCGTGGCTGGCCGCGCTGGCCGAGCGCCGCCGCGAGGAACTGGCCGCGCTGACGGCGGCGAGCGACGCCCCCGTCCTCGTCACCGGGCTCGCCGACGTCACCCTGGAGGCCGTCGCCGACCGCCTCTACGGGGACGGACCCGGCCCCGAGCCGCTGGCCGCCGAGCCCTGGCCGGTGGAGGACCGGCTCGCCGAGGAGGGCCTGCTGGTGTGGCACCTCGCGCTGCCGGGCGCCGAGCGGGCCGACCTGGACCTCGTGCGCCGTGGCGACGAGCTGGTGGTCGGCCTCGGCGCCCACCGCCGGGTGCTCGCCCTGCCGTCGGCGCTGCGCCGCTGCACCGTCGCGGGCGCGGGGCTGACCGACGGGGTGCTCACGGTGCGGTTCGCGCCCGATCCGGCGCTCTGGCCCCGGGGCTGACGTCCTCCTGCGCCGCGGGGCCGTGTCGCGCCTCGGGTAGCGTCGGTGGCCGGTGGCCGCGGGGTGCGGCCGCAGCAGAGGAGGCCCCGCGATGACCAGCACCGACCGCACCGAGCCGACGGACGAGGCGACGGACGGGCCGACCGACGAGGCGGCGAACGGACCGACCGGCGGGGCGACGGACCAGGCGGCGAGCGGGCCGACGGACGCCGACGCGGACGGCTCGGCCGGCGGTCCCGGGGACACGCAGGCCCACCCCTTCGGCCCGGAGGTCGGCCCGCTGGTGGACGAGGTGCGCCGGTTCGCCGACGCCTTCGGCCAGAAGGCCCAGGAGGCGGGCGCCGACACCCTGATCACCCTGGCCGGCTTCGCCGACCGGCTGCGCGAGCAGAAGCCGGAGGTCTACGGGCACCTCGCGGCCGCCGGCTCCGGACTCGCCGCCGCCGGCGCCGAGCTGCTGGCCGCCTACCGCGCCGCCGTGGCCGGCCACGAGCGCCGCTGGACCGCGGGCGACGGCGCCGCCAGCGAGCGGATCGACCTCGACAGCCCCGACGAGCCGTCCACCAAGCAGTGAATCCGTAACCCCTGACGGGTGACGACCTCACCCCCGAGCGTGACGAACCGGGAGTATTCGTAAGACTTTTGAAGCGTCACGGCCCGGTTGGTCCCGGATTGTCTTCGGCTAATGTATGCGAGGCTGTGTACGAGGGCGTGTTTGGGCGGTACCGTTCCGTCCAGCGGGAACGAGTGAATAGCTGAGGGACACATGGCTCTGACCATCGGCGTCGATGTCGGCGGGACCAAGATCGCGGCAGGTGTGGTCGACGAGGCGGGCGCGATCCTCGCCAGGACCAGGGTGCCCACCCCGGCCGACCCCCAGTGGGCCGTCGACGCCATCGCGCAGGCCGTGCGCGAGCTCAAGGAGCAGCACCCCGACGTCACCGCCGTCGGCGTCGGCGCCCCCGGCTTCGTCGACCGCAACCGTTCCACGGTGATCTTCGCGCCCAACATCGACTGGGAGAACGAGCCGCTGCGCGGCCGGATCGAGGAGCTCACCGGCCTCGACACCGTCGTCGAGAACGACGCCAACTGCGCCGCCTGGGCCGAGTTCCGCTTCGGCGCCGCCGCCGACCACGAGGACATGGTCCTGATCACCGTCGGCACCGGCATCGGCGGCGGCATCGTCCTGGACGGCCGGCTGCACCGCGGCCGGTTCGGCGTGGCCGGCGAGATCGGCCACCTCAACATGGTCCCCGACGGCCTGCAGTGCGGCTGCGGCGGCAAGGGCTGCTGGGAGCAGTACGGCTCCGGGCGCTCGCTGCGCCGCTACGGCCGGGAGAAGGCCGCCGCCGACCCGGTCCGCGGCCGGCGGATGCTGGAGCTCAACGACGGCGTCGCCGAGACCATCCGCGGCATCCACATCACCGAGGCCGCCGAGGCGGGCGACCCGCTCGCCCTGGAGTGCTACGCCGAGCTCGCCGACTGGCTGGGCCGCGGCATGGCCGACCTCGCCGCGCTCTTCGACCCGGGCGTCTTCGTCCTCGGCGGCGGCGTCTCCGACTCCGGCCGGCTGCTGCTCGACCCGGTCGCCAAGGCCTTCGAGCACTACCTGACCGGCGGCGTGCACCGCCCGCGCGCCGAGGTCGTCCTGGCCTCGATGGGCTCGGCCGCCGGCATCGCCGGCGCGGCCGACCTCGCCCGCACCGTCTGACCCGCTCCACCCCTCGAAGAAGAAGAGCCCGCCGGCGGCGGTGCGACCGGACCCCGACCACCTCCGGACGCGCCGCCGCCGTCGCACGTCCCCGGGCTGCCGTACGGTCGGTCCCACCGATCACGGATGGGGAGGAACATGACGACGGCACCCACCGCACCGCTGCCCGGGCCCGGCCAGCGCCGACTGCGGCTGCTCGGCTACAACGTCCGCTCGCTGCGCGACGACCGCGAAGCACTCGTCCGGGTGATCCGGGCGTGCGAGCCGGACCTCGTCTGCATCCAGGAATCGCCGCGCTACTGGCGCCCCGAGGGCCAGGCCGGATGGCTCGCGCGGCGCACCGGGACGGCCGTCCTCGCCGGCGGCGGCCGGACGGCGGCCGGGCCGCTGCTGCTCGGCCGGCCCGGCGCCGTCGAGGTGCTCGGCGTGCACGACCGCTTCCTGCCCAAGACCCGCGGCCTGCACGCCCGCGGCTTCGCCACCGCGCTGCTCCGGCTGCCCGGTTCGGCGCCGTTCACCGTCACCAGCTGCCACCTGAGCCTGGACGCCGACGAGCGGTACGGGCAGTTCGAGCTGCTGCTCGACCAGCTCGGGATCGCCGAACTCGGCGTCATCGCGGGCGACTTCAACGAGCACCCGGACGGCGAGGGGTGGCGGCTGCTGGCCTCGCGGCTCCAGGACGGGCACGTCACGGCGCCCTGGGGCGGCGAGTTCACGTCCGTCCCGGAGCGCCCCTACCAGCGGATCGACGCCGTCTTCGCCACGCCCGGGATCACCGTGCGCGCCTGCGGCGTGCCGCGCGGGCTGCCGGGCGTCACCGAGGCGGACCTGCGGGCCGCGACCGACCACCTGCCGGTGCTCGCCGTGCTGGAGATCCCCGAGCCCTGATGGCGCGCCGGGGGTCGCAACACGGCGGACCCGCCCGGCCACGGCATCGGCTACACGACCGCGCCGTGGTCCGGGTCCTCCGGCTCGTCCTCGTCGCGGTCCTTCATCCGGACCACGAGGGTCACGAAGCCGCCCAGGAAGGCGCTGAACCCGACCCAGGCCGGCCAGCCGGAGATCTCCCGCCACACCACCGCGTCGAACAGCAGCAGCGCCGGGCCGCCGAGCACCGCGAGCCACGCGAACTTGGTGGTCACGTCCGCCGGCGGCAGCGGCGCCGGATCCGGCGGGATGAAGTGGCCCTCGTCCGTCTCCTCGGACAGCTCGAAGTCGCGCGGGCCCCCGCCGGCGGCCGGCAGCACCGGGCCGCCCGACCGGGAGCGGGGCTGCGGGGCCAGGTCGGAGAGGTCGTCGGGGGCGCCCTGGCCGGCGCCGTCCTTGTAGCCGCCCTTCAGCTCGCCCCGGGCCCGGAGGTTCTCGATCTCCGGCCAGTTCGGGTTGTTCAGGTCGACGGGGTCGTCGAACTGGGCCACCAGGGCGGCGAAGATCTCGTCCTGTTCGGCCTGGCTGCGCTCGGGCGCGCGCCGCGGCCGGGGCTCCGCGGGGGCCTCGCCGGCCCCGTCCGCCGCCGTGCCGCCGCCGACACCGCTCCCCGCCGCGTCGTTCTTCGCCCCGTCGGTCGTGCCGTCCTCGCGGGGTGCCTCGTCCCCGCCGCCCGCCGTGCTGCTCTCGTGCACTTCCGGCCCTTCAGCCATGGTGATCGTCGGATTCGACCCGGTTGACGCCCGCCGCGTGCGCGGGAGCCAGCCGTCGGATGAAGTCCAGGCCGCCCCTGAATATTTCCGCCGCGTCGTGGTCCAGCGTCGCGACGTGGAAGCTGCGCTGGCACAGCCGCTCCGTCACGTCGGTCGAGGATATCCGGGCCAGCACCAGTTCCGAGTTGGCCGGCGAGACCACGTGGTCCTGCGGACTGCGGAACAGCAGCACCGGCTGGGTCACTTCCGGCAGCCGCCGCTGGACCTCCTGCCACAGCTTGCCCAGGGACCAGGCGGCGTCCAGCGGCGTCCGCTCGTAGCCGCCCTCGGTGACGCCGGGCCGGGCGATGTCGTCGGTGATCCCGGGGACGCTCGGGACGAGGTGGCGCAGCACCGGAAGCAGCACACTCGCGGGGTTGTCCGAGCGCACCGACGGGTTGACCAGCACCAGTCCGGAGACCGTCGGGCCGTGCAGCGCGGCCAGTCGCAGGGCCAGCGCGCCGCCCATCGACAGCGCGAAGACGAAGACCTGCTCGCACTCCTCGGCGAGCACCCGCAGCTCCCGGTCGACCTCGGCGTACCAGTCCTCCCACCGGGTGACCTGCATGTCCTGCCAACGGGTGCCGTGCCCCGGCAGCAGCGGCAGGGAGACCGTGAGCCCGGCCGCCGCCAGCTGCTCCGCCCACGGGCGCATCGACTGCGGCGACCCGGTGAAGCCGTGGCACAGCAGGACCCCCACCGGTCCGCCCCGGTGGCGGTACGGTTCGGCACCGGGCAGCAACGGCATGGCGGGCTCCTTCGCGGGCGGGCGGCGCTGGGGGAGGGGACGCTGGAACTGGAGGCTGCGGAATTCGCATCGTCCCACGCGCTCCGCCGGGTCGTACACCCCCGGGCGTGCGCCCCGCGTCCACCCGGCGAGCGGGGCGGGGCGCGGGCCGCGCTCACGGGGCATTAGGATCGACCGGTCCGCAATACAGGAGGCCCGGGTTGTTCTACCGACTGATGAAGATGATCGTCGCGCCACTGCTTCGGATCTTCTTCCGGCCGTGGATCGAGGGTGAGGAGAACATCCCGACCGAGGGTGCGGCGATCATCGCGAGCAACCACCTGTCCTTCTCGGACTCGTTCTTCTTCCCGGCACTGATCAAGCGCCGGGTCACCTTCATCGCGAAGGCCGAGTACTTCAACACCCCGGGCCTCAAGGGCCGGCTGACCGCCGCCTTCTTCAAGGGCGTCGGCCAGCTGCCGGTCGACCGCTCCGGGGTGCGCGGCGCCGGCGAGGCCGCGATCCGCAGCGCGATCGCGGTCCTGGACCGCGGCGAGCTCTTCGGCGTCTACCCCGAGGGCACCCGCTCGCCCGACGGCAAGCTGTACCGCGGCAAGGTCGGCGGTCTGGCCCGCGTCGCACTGGCCACCGGCGCGCCGGTCATCCCGGTCGCCATGATCGACACCGAGAAGGTGCAGCCGCCCGGTCAGGTCGTCCCCAACTTCGGCATCCGCCCCGGCATCCGGATCGGCCGCCCGCTGGACTTCTCCCGCTACCAGGGCATGGAGAACGACCGCTTCATCCTCCGTTCGGTGACGGACGAGGTGATGTACGAGATCATGCGCCTCTCGGGCCAGGAGTACGTCGACATCTACGCGACGGCCGCCAAGCGGCAGATCTCCGAGGACAAGAAGCGCGCCGACGCCGAGCGCAAGGCCGCCGCCAAGGCGGAGAAGGCCGAGGCCGAGAAGGCCGCGGAAGCCGAGAAGGCCGCCGAGGCGGAGAAGACGCAGGAGCAGAAGGACACCGGGTCGGCCTGACGGACCACCCGGAGGCCCAGGGGAGGGGCGGGCGGATGACGGACGGCGGCAGAACCGGGGCGGTGGGCGCCGGCGGCGGCTCCGGTGCCGGTGCCGGTGGCACGGGGCTCGGCGGCACCGTCGCGGCCGGCGGCATGTCGGTCGAACTCCCGCTCTGGCGGGCGATGTCCTACTTCCGGGTCCTCGCCCTCTGCTACGCCCTGCTCCGCTACTTCCACTCCTACCTGCACTTCCTGCACCCCGTCGCCGGCTGGATCTACCTCGGCGCGCTCACCCTCTGGACCCTCGCCAGCACCCGGGCCTTCGCCGGCCCGCAGCGCTGCACGTGGTACGTCCTCGGCACCGACCTCGCGATGGCCGTCACCGGCATCGTGATGAGCGGCCAGACCGACGACCCGGTCCGGATCAGCCACGGCTCGACCACCCTGCCGACCATCTGGGCCGCGGGCACGGTGCTCGGCTTCGCCGGCAAGGGCGGCTGGCGCTGGGCCGCGGCGGCCGGCTCGGTGATCGGCGTCGCCAACATCCTCGGCCACGGCGGCATCACCGCCGACAACGTCCACAACATCGTGCTGCTGATGGTGGCCGGCTGCGCGATCGGCTACGTCATCGAACTCGCCCGCGCCAGCGAGGCCGCGCTCACCCGCGCCCTCCAGGTCGAGGCCGCGACTCGCGAGCGCGAGCGGCTCTCCCGGGACATCCACGACGGCGTCCTCCAGGTGCTCGCGCTGGTCCAGCGCCGGGGCGCCGAGCAGGCCGAACGCCCCGGCGCCGGCGCCGACTTCGCCGAGCTCGGCCGCCTCGCGGGCGAACAGGAGCGCGCCCTGCGGACGCTGATGACCGGCGGCCCGATCCCCGCCCGCCGCTCACCGCAGGCCGTCGAGGAGCCGGGCGACCTCACCGCGCTGCTGCGCCCGTACGCGGACGAGCGGATCACGATCTCCGCCCCCGGCACACCCGTCCTGCTGCCCGCGCCCGCCGTCGGCGAACTGGCCGCGGCGGTCGGCGCCGCCGTCGACAACGTCCGCAAGCACGCCGGTCCCGCCGCCCGCGCCTGGATCCTGGTCGAGGACGAGCCGGAGGCCGTCACCGTCAGCATCCGCGACGACGGCCCCGGCTTCGCCGCCGGGCGGCTCGGCGAGGCGGAGCGGGCCGGACGGCTCGGCGTCAGCCAGTCGATCCGCGGCCGGCTGCTGGACCTCGGCGGCACCGCCGAGCTGTACTCGGCGCCCGGGGAGGGCGTCGAGGTCGAACTGCGCGTCCCGAGGAAGGGCTCCGATGACCGACCAGCCAGCGACTGATCCGGCGGCCGAACGGCCGGTGCGGGTGATGGTCGTGGACGACCACCCGATGTGGCGCGATGCCGTCTCGCGCGACCTCGCCGAGGCCGGGCTGGACGTGGTGGCCACCGCGGGCGACGGCGAGGAGGCCGTCCGCCGGGCCCGCGCCTGCACGCCCCAGGTGGTCGTGCTCGACCTCAACCTGCCCGGCCTGCCCGGCGCCGAGGTGTGCCGGCAGGTCGTGGCGCACGACCCGTCGGTGCGGGTGCTGGTGCTCTCCGCGAGCGGCGAGCACCAGGACGTGCTGGAGGCCGTGAAGTCCGGCGCGACCGGCTACCTGGTGAAGTCGGCCGGACGGGAGGAGCTGCTGGACGCGGTGCGGCGCACGGCCGTCGGCGACGCGGTCTTCACCCCGGGCCTGGCCGGCCTGGTGCTCGGCGAGTTCCGCCGCCTGGCCGCCGAACCGGCCCCGGCCTCCGCCCCGGCCGTGCCCCAGCTGACCGCCCGCGAGACGGAGGTCCTGCGGCTGGTGGCGAAGGGCCTGTCGTACCGCCAGATCGCCGAGCGCCTGGTGCTGTCGCACCGGACGGTGCAGAACCACGTGCAGAACACCCTGGGGAAGCTGCAGTTGCACAACCGGGTGGAGCTGGTGCGGTACGCGATCGAGCAGGGGCTGGACGACGAGATCTGAGGGGTGCCTCCGGCGGTTCGGAGGGGCCGGGGGGGTTCGGGGGCCGGCCTGGAGCTGGTGCGGTACGCGATCGAGCAGGGGCTGGACGACGAGATCTGAGGGGTGCCTCCGGCGGTTCGGAGGGGCCGGGGGGTTCGGGGGCCGGCCTGGAGCTGGTGCGGTACGCGATCGAGCAGGGGCTGGACGACGAGATCTGACGAGATCCGAGCGGCGCCTCCGGCGGTGGGATCCGAGCGGGCGCTCTGCCCGGATCCCGCCGCCCGGCCCCTCAGCGCCGCGCGGCCGCCGTCTGGCGGAGCAGGGCGGCGACGATGTCCACGCCCTCGCGGGTCAGCACCGACTCCGGGTGGAACTGGAGGCCGGCGAAGCCGGGCCCGCGGAGCGCGTGCACGTCGCCGGTGGCCGCGTCGCGCGCGACTTCGACGCCCTCGGCGGCGAGCCGGGCCGCGTCGGCGTCCGTGCAGCGCGCGGTGAACGTGTTGTAGAAGCCCACCGTGCGCTTCGTCCCGAACAGGTCGACGGTCTCCTGCGCGCCCTGGTACGGGACGGGCTTGCGCGCCAGCCCGAGGCCGAGCTCGGCGGCGAGCAGCTGGTGGCTCAGGCAGACCGCGAGCAGCGGCGCCGTCCGGGCACCGGAGCGGACGGCGGCCAGGGTGTCGGCGACGATCGGCCGGAGCACGGCCATCTTGGGGTCGTCGGCGAGCCGGGGGTCGCCCGGCCCGGGGCCGAGCACGAGCGCTCCGGGGTGGGCGGCGACCCGGGCGCGCAGCCCGGGTTCGTCGTAGCGGACGACCGAGACCCGGTGGCCGAGCGAGGTGAGCAGGTGGGCGAGCATCGCGGTGAACGTGTCCTCGCCGTCGACGACGAGGGTCGGCTCGGGCTCGGTGATCTCGGCCGGGGCCTGCATCCGCAGCCAGAACGGCGCGAGGCCGCCGCGCCGGGCGCCGAGCGCGGCCTGGACGCGGTGGTCGTCGCCGAGGCGCGGTCCGCCCGGGTTGGGCAGCCGGGCGGGCACGGGCCGGGCGCCGATCGCGGTGAGCACCCCGGCGGCCTTGGCGTGCGTCTCGGCGACCTCGGACTCCGGGTCGGAGTGCCGGACGAGGGTGGCGCCGACCCGCACGACGAGGCGCCCGGTGGCCGGGTCGATGTCGGCGGTGCGGATGCAGATGGGGGAGTCGAGCAGCTGGCCGCCGCTGGCCGAGCGGCCGATGAGGGCGAGCGCGCCGGAGTAGTAGCCGCGTCCGCCGGGCTCGTAGCGCCGGATGACGCGGGTGGCGTTCTGGACCGGGCTGCCGGTGACGGTGGCGGCGAACATCGTCTCGCGGAGCACGTCCCGGACGTCCAGCGAGGTGCGGCCGCGCAGTTCGTACTCGGTGTGGGCGAGGTGGGACATCTCCTTGAGCCGGGGGCCGAGCACCTGGCCGCCGAGGTCGCCGACGGTGCACATCATCTTCAGCTCTTCGTCGACGACCATCGTGAGCTCTTCCAGCTCCTTCGGATCGTGCAGGAACCGGAGGAGGGAGTCGATGTCCGAGCCGCCCGCCGGATAGCGGTAGGTGCCGGAGATCGGGTTCATCACGACGGTGCCGCCGCTCTGCCGGACGTGCACCTCGGGGGAGGCGCCGACCAGGCAGCGACCCGGCTCGCCTCCGGCAAGGCGCTCCCCGGTGTGGACGAGGAACGTCCAGTACGCGCCGCGCTCCTGGTCGAGCAGGCGGCGGAACAGGGTGAGGGCGAGCTCGGGCGAGAAGTTCTCCAGCGTGGCCGTGAAGTCGCGCCGGATCACGAAGTTGGCGCCCTCGCCGTTGCCGATCTCGTCCCGGATCACCCGGCGGACGATGTCGGCGTACGCGGCGTCGTCCACGTCGAACGAGCCGTCCGTCAGTGTGACCGGCAACTGCGGTAGTGCGGCCACGAATTCGGCCAACGGAAGGGCGTACTGCTCGGTCACCGCGAGGGCCTGGAGCGGCGTGCCGTCGTCGTGCGCCTCGAAGCCGCGCTCGCGGATCTGCCGGTAGGGGACGAGCGCGAGCAGGTCGTGGACCGGGCCGCCCTCCGGCGCGCCGGAGCGGACCGGCAGGTCGGCGAGGTGCTCGTAGGTGCCGACGGTGCCCAGCAGCACCTCGACGGTGTCCGGGGCGAGTCGCGGGGTGCGGCGGTGCAGCAGTGCGAAGGCCGGGGCGTCGGGGCCGGTGAGGCGGGCGAGCAGGTCGGCGGTGGTGGTCACGGTGCGGCTTCCTTCCGGGAGGACGTGCGGGGTGCGGTGCTGGGGTGTTCCGCTCCCGGAGGGGCCGTCTGCTCAGACGCCGACGGCCGCCCCGAGGGGCGGCCGTCGTGTTCGTCTAGGAACGCGCGATCGGTGGGCCACCCGAGGGGGAGGCCCACCACCAGGAGTGGGTGTGGGGCGCGTGCATGGGTCGAGCGTAGCGGATTGGGCGGACCGGGTGAGGCCGGTCACTTCTTTGTCCGAGATGTGTCTCACCCATCGAGCATTGGTCACGAATCGCTGGTGTCACCCCGTAGCCTTGGCCGTGTGACCGTGACGAATCTCCACTCCTGGCAGTCCCTGCCCGCGGCGCAGCAGCCTGAATGGCCGGACCAAGAGGCTCTGCGCAAGACCCTTGCGGAGCTCGCCTCCTATCCGCCCCTCGTCTTCGCCGGCGAGTGCGACCAGCTGCGCGCCAGGCTCGCTGCCGTGGCGCGTGGAGAGGCGTTCCTCCTGCAGGGCGGCGACTGCGCCGAGGCCTTCGACGGCGTCTCGGCCGAGCACATCCGCAACAAGCTGAAGACGCTGCTGCAGATGGCCGCGGTGCTGACGTACGCGGCCTCGGTGCCGGTCGTGAAGGTGGGCCGGATCGCCGGCCAGTACTCGAAGCCGCGCTCGAAGTCGACCGAGACCCGGGACGGCGTGACCCTGCCGGTGTACCGCGGCGACTCGGTGAACGGCTTCGAGTTCACCCCCGAGTCCCGCATCCCGGACCCGGAGCGCCTGAAGCGGATGTACAACGCGTCCGCCGCGACGCTGAACCTGGTGCGCGCCTTCACCACCGGTGGTTACGCCGACCTGCGCCAGGTGCACGCCTGGAACCAGGACTTCGTCCGCAACTCGCCGGCCGGCCAGCGCTACGAGCAGCTCGCCCGGGAGATCGACAACGCGCTGGCGTTCATGAACGCCTGTGGTGTCGCCCCGGAGGAGTTCAAGACGGTCGAGTTCTACTCCTCGCACGAGGCGCTGGTCCTCGACTACGAGACCGCGCTGACCCGCGTGGACTCGCGCACCGGCGAGCTGTACGACGTCTCCGGCCACATGGTGTGGATCGGTGAGCGCACCCGGCAGCTGGACCACGCGCACATCGAGTTCGCCTCGAAGATCCGCAACCCGATCGGCGTCAAGCTCGGCCCGACCACTTCGGTGGACGACGCGCTGACCCTGATCGAGAAGCTGGACCCGGAGCGCGAGCCCGGCCGCCTCACCTTCATCACCCGGATGGGTGCGGGCAAGGTCCGTGACCACCTGCCCACCCTGGTGGAGAAGGTCACCGCGTCCGGCGCCCAGCCGGTGTGGATCTGCGACCCGATGCACGGCAACACCTTCGAGGCCTCCAGCGGCCACAAGACCCGCCGCTTCGACGACGTGCTCGACGAGGTCAAGGGCTTCTTCGAGGTGCACCGCGCGCTCGGCACCCACCCGGGCGGCATCCACGTGGAGCTGACCGGCGACGACGTGACCGAGTGCGTCGGCGGCGGCGACGAGGTGCTGGTCGACGACCTGCACCAGCGCTACGAGACGGCCTGCGACCCGCGCCTCAACCGCAGCCAGTCGCTCGACCTGGCGTTCCTGGTGGCGGAGATGTACCGCGGCCAGTAGGTCCCGGTCGTGCCGCAGCCCCCGGATGTGACGAAGGCCCCTCCGGTTTCGGGATTCCCGAGGCCGGAGGGGCTTTTTCGTACCCGGAACGCCGGGTAAGGTGAGGCTTAGTGAACTAAGGCAAGCCTTAGTAAAGATCCACTGCAGTCGAGAGCAGCTGCGCTACACCCCCGGGAGAGACCGCGATGTACGTGTGCATGTGCCATGCGGTCACCGAGGACCAGGTGAAGCGGGCGATCGACGAGGGCGCCAACACCCCGCGGCAGATCGCCAAGGGCTGCAAGGCCGGCACCGACTGCGGCTCGTGCGTGCGCCGGATACAGGCGCTGCTCGGCGAGCACGGCGCCCGGCCCTGCCCGACCGCCCGGCTGGCCGCCAGGCTCGGCCTCGCGGACCCCGAGGGCCCCGCCGCCCCGGGGCCGGCCGCACCGGCCCCGACGGCCCCGGTCCCGGCGCCCGTCGTCCCGCTGCGCGCGGCCTGACCGCCGCGGCGGCTCAGGACTCCGGCTGCTCGATCAGCTGGGCGAGGTAGAGCGCCTCGCCGAGCTTCTCCAGGAGCTCCAGCTGGGTGTCGAGGTAGTCGATGTGGTGCTCCTCGTCCGCCAGGATGTCCTCGAAGATGTTCGCCGAGGTCACGTCGTTCTTGGCGCGCATGACCACGATCCCGCGCTTGAGCCGGTCGATCGCCTCGACCTCGACCTGGCGGTCGGCCTCGAACATCTCCTTGACCGTCTGCCCGATCCGGACGTGGAACAGTCGCTGGTAGTTCGGCAGGCCCTCCAGGAAGAGGATCCGGTCGGTGAGCACCTCGGCGTGCTTCATCTCGTCGATCGACTCGTGCCGGGTGAACTTGGCGAGCTTCGTCCAGCCGAAGTTCTCCTGCATCTTGGCATGCAGGAAGTACTGGTTGATCGCGGTGAGCTCGGCGGTGAGCTGCTCGTTGAGGAACTCGATGACCTCTGGATCGCCCTGCATGACGGTGCCTCCCTGCGCTGGGGCCTGCTGTGAGTGCTGCGCTGCGCATCCTGGCACCGAAATGGGAGGGACTTCCAGTAAGTTCACACTCACTAGGACATGTGTCGGAATATCCGATTTGGGGGAATGTCTGCCGGCCGTTGGCCCGTACGGGCGGGGCGCGCGGGGCACCGAAAGGGGCGCGCGCCGGGGGCCGGACGCCGTCTGTCACCATGGAGCCATGGGTCAGTCCGAACAAGAACAGCTTCCGCCGCCTGACCCGAGGCTCCCCCCGGGGCAGCGCGTCCAGCGCGGCTGGCCCGCCCTGCACTACGGTCCCGTGCCCCGCTTCAAGCCGCTGACCTGGGACCTCCAGGTGTTCGGCGCGACCGCCTCGGCGGAGAAGCGCAGCTGGGACTTCGACGCCTTCACCGCCCTGCCGCGCACCACCGTCCGCGCGGACCTGCACTGCGTGACCAAGTTCTCGGTGCTCGGCAACGAGTGGACGGGCGTCCCGGCCTCCCTCGTCCTCGACCTCGTGCCCCCGGCGCCCGGCGTCACGCACGTGATGGTCTGGGCCGAGTACGGCTACAGCGCCAACCTGCGGCTGGCCGACTTCGCCGATCCGCGCACGCTCTTCGCCACCCACCGCAACGGCGAGCCGCTGACCGCGGAACACGGCTTCCCCGTCCGGCTCGTCGTCCCGCAGCTGTACGCCTGGAAGGGCCCGAAGTGGGTCCGCGCGGTCGAGTACATGCGGGCCGACCGGCGCGGCTTCTGGGAGGAGCGCGGCTACCACAACCTCGCCGACCCGTGGCGCGAGCAGCGCTACACCCACCAGGAGGAGCCGGGGGACGGCCCGCTCCGCTAGGCCCTGGGCCCTGGGCCCCAACCCCCTCAGATGAAGGGGAAGTTGACCGTCACCGCGGTGTGCTGGGGACGCCGCTCGCCGGCCGCCGGGAACTGGCTGCTCGCCTTGCCGCTGCCGAACAGGTTGACCCCGGTGGTCTGCATCGTGAACCCGGCCGCCGTGAGCGCCTTCTCGGCCGCGTCCTTCGTCATCCCGGTGACGTCCGGCACCGGCACCATGCCCTTGCTGACCACCAGCGAGACCGGGGTGTTCTCCGCCACCTGCTGGCCGGCCGCCGGCGAGCTGCTGATCACCGAGCCCTCGGGCACGGCGTCGTTGAACGTCTGGGTCACCGAGCCCTTCGCCAGCTGCACGCCGGTCAGCGCGGACGCGGCCTGGTCGGCGGGCTTGCCGGTGACGTCCGGCACGGCGATCCGGTGCGGCCCCTTGGAGACGGTGACCGTCACGGCGTCGCTCTTGCGCGACCGGGTGCCCACCCCGGGGTCGGTGGAGATCACCTGGCCGGACGGCACGGTCTCGCTGTACGCGTCCACGAACTTCCCGTGCATGCCGTCCTTGTCCAGGATCCGCTGCGCCTCGGCGCGGTCCTTGCCGAGCACCCCGGGCACCGGCCCGTACAGCGACTCGGACAGCCCGTACGTCACGCCGCCGACCAGCAGCACCAGGACGGTCAGCGCGGAGGCCCAGATCACCGGCTTGCGCGGAACGCGGCGCAGCGGGTTCGGGCGGGGCGGGCGGACGGGGGTGGGCTCGTCGTAGGGGCGGGGCTCGACCAGCAGCTGGTCCATCAGGTCCGGCGGGACGTCCAGGACGCTGGTGCGCTCGGCCACGGGCGGCTCGACCGGCTGCGGGAGGGGGAGCGGCAGCTGGTGCGGGGCGGCCTGCGGCGTGCGCTGGATCACCGAGGTCGGCTCGCTGGTCGGGTAGCGCGGGCTGGGCCTGGTGGAGGTCGGCGGCTCGGCGTCCAGCTCGGCCGGGCCGAGCTCGCGCCGGACCCGCTGCAGGGTGGCCAGCAGCTCGACGGCGTCGTACGGGCGGGTGTCGGGGGTCCGGGCGCAGGCGCCGAGCACTATCGCGTCGAGCGCCGGGGGGACGGTCGGGACGCTGCGCGAGGGTGGGGGGACGTCCTCGTGCAGGTGCTTGTACATGACCTGGACGGGGTTGTCGCCGGTGTGCGGGCGCGTGCCGGTGAGCATCTCGTACAGCAGGATGCCGGCCGCGTAGACGTCCACGCGCTGGTCGGTGGGGGCGTCCGGGAGGATCTGCTCGGGCGCGAGGTAGGAGACGGTGCCCATGACGGTGCCGCCGGTGGCGGTGGTCGTCGAGGTGGGGGCGCCGTCGGCGCTGCCCAGGACCCGGACCAGGCCGAAGTCGGCGACCTTGACCAGGCCGCCGTCGGTGATCAGCACGTTCTCCGGCTTGACGTCCCGGTGGACCAGCCCGGCGCGGTGGGCGGCGCCGAGCGCGGCGAGCACCGGCTCCATGATGTCCAGCGCGGCCCGGATCGACAGCGCGCCGCGGTCGCGCAGCAGGTCGCGCAGGGTGCGGCCGGGCACGTACTCCATGGCGAGGAAGACGTTCCCGTGGTCGGCGCCCTGGTCGAAGACGTTGACCACGTTGGGGTGGGCGAGGCGGGCGACGGCCTTGGCCTCACGGATGAAGCGGGCGGTGAAGCCCTCGTCCCCGGCGAGGTCGGGGTGCATCACCTTGAGGGCGAGCACGCGGTCGAGGCGGGTGTCGGTGCCCTTGTAGACCGTGGACATGCCGCCGGTCGCGATGCGCTGCTCGACCCGGTACCGGCCGTCGAGCAGGGTACCGATCAGGGGGTCGCGCCATGCCGTGTCCACCCGAGGAGTGTAGTGCGGCGGGTCGCGGCCGGTCCCGGCGGACATCGCCTCCGGGACCGGCTTGTGACACGGGTGCGGCGTCAGAACGCCGGACGCTCGCGGGTGTCGAGGTCGGCGCGGCCGGCCATCGCGGAGGAGGCCTCCGCGTGGAAGCGGCGCGGGATCCGGCCGGCCCGGTGGGCGAGGCGGCCGGCCTCGGTGGCGTGCCGCATGGCCTCGGCCATCAGGACCGGGTCCTGTGCGCGGGTCACCGCGGAGGCGAGCATCACGGCGGAGCAGCCGAGCTCCATCGCCAGCGCGACGTCGGAGGCGGTGCCGGCGCCCGCGTCCAGGACGACCGGGACGTTCGCGCCCTCCACGATCAGCTGGAAGTTGTGCGGGTTGCGGATGCCGAGGCCGGAGCCGATCGGCGAGCCGAGCGGCATGATCGCCGCGCAGCCGACGTCCTCCAGCTTGCGGGCCAGCACCGGGTCGTCGTTGGTGTACGGGAGCACCGTGAAGCCGTCGTCGACGAGGGTCTCGGCGGCGTCCAGCAGCTCGATCGGGTCCGGCAGGAGGGTCCGCTCGTCGGCGATGACCTCCAGCTTCACCCAGTCGGTGCCGAGTGCCTCGCGGGCCAGCCGGGCGGTCAGCACGGCCTCGCCGGCGGTGAAGCAGCCGGCCGTGTTGGGCAGCACCCGGATGCCGTTGCGGGTCAGCACGTCCAGGACGGAGCCCTGGGTGGTCGCGTCGACCCGGCGCATCGCGACGGTGGTCAGCTCGGTGCCCGAGACCCGCAGGGCCTGCTCCAGGACCTCCAGGCTGGGGGCGCCGCCGGTGCCCATGATGAGCCGGGAGGTGAAGGTCGTCCCGGCGATGGTGAAGAGGTCGTCGGCCATGGCGCTCAGCCTCCCTGCACGGCGGTGAGGATCTCGATCCGGTCGCCCGCCGAGAGCCGCGTCTCGGACCACGAACCACGCGGCACCACGGCCTCGTTGAGCGCGGCGGCGACGCCGGTGTTGGCCTTGCTGAGGGTGGTGACCACCTCGGCGAGGGTGGTCGCGGCGGGCACCTCGCGGGGCTCGCCGTTGACGGTCAGTGCGATGTCGGTCATGCGACGGCCTTCGTGGTGGAGCGGGCGGGGGAGAACCGGGAGGGTGCGAACGGCCGTGCGAGCTCGGGGACTTCGCCGGTCGCCAGGTAGTCGGCGAGCAGGTCGGCGGTGACCGGGGTGAGCAGGACGCCGTTGCGGTAGTGGCCGGTCGCGGCGACCAGGCCGGGCAGGTCGGTCGGTCCGAGCAGCGGTGCGTTGTCCGGCGAGCCGGGACGCAGCCCGGCCGAGGTCTCGACGAGCGGGAGTTCGGTGATGCCGGGGACCAACTCGTGGGCGTCGCGCAGGAGTTCGTAGACCCCGCCGGCGGTGACGGTGGTGTCGTAGCCCTGCTCCTCGGTGGTCGCGCCGATCACCAGCTCGCCGTTCTCGCGCGGCACCAGGTACAGGTGCTGCCCGCGCACGACCGCGCGGACGTTGCGGTTGAGGAAGGGGCGGTAGGCGTCGGGGATCCGCAGCCGCAGGATCTGCCCCTTGACCGGACGGACCGCCGGCAGCACGTCCTCCGGCAGGCCGGGCAGCCGGTGGCTGTGCGGGCCGGCGGCGAGGACGACCCGGTCGGCGGCGAGGGTCCCGCCGGTGCCGAGCCGGGCGCCGACCGCGCGGCCGCCCTCGACCAGCAGCTCGACGGCCTCGGTGCGGTGGAACACGACGCCCGCGCGTTCGCAGGCGCGGACCAGTGCGGTCAGCAGCCGGCGGGGGTCCACCTGGTGGTCGTCGGCCACGTGCAGGCCGCCGCGCACGCCGGGGGCCAGCATCGGTTCCAGCTTGCGGGCCTCCCGGCCGGTCAGCCAGGTCGAGTCGAGGCCGAGCCGCTCGTGGAAGGCGTGCAGTTCGCGCAGTTCCGCGCGGTCGTCGGAGTCCAACGCGACGGCGACCGTGCCGCACCGGCGGTAGCCGGTGTCCTCGCCGCCGCTCGCCTCGGTGAGCTCGGCGGCGAACGCCGCGTACCGCTCGTTCGAGGCCATCCCGAGGCGCAGCAGCGGCTCCTCGCCGTACTGCAGCTCGGTGACCGGGGCGAGCATCCCGGCCGCGACCCCGGCCGCCCCGTGACCGGGGGAGGGGTCGACCACGACGATGTCCTCCAGGCCGCGCTGCGCCGCCCGCCAGGCGACGGCGAGGCCGATGACGCCCCCGCCGATCACCAGCACGTCGGCGCGGCTGCCCGGTGCCAAGCGTGTCAAAGCTGCTCTTCTCCCTTCGCCGGTATGACCCGGATCAGGTTCGGACGGTCGCGGGCCGTGCCAGCCCGCCTCTCAGCCCGGTACGCCGGGCTCCCGTGATGGTGTCCCCACCATAACTCCGGTGGTCCGCCCGGCCGAAGGCCCGTACGAAGGGTGGACGGGCCCGGCGCGGCCCGTCCGTGCGCGGGACGGACGGGCCGCCGGGGCGCGTGGGGCGGCTGAGTACAGTGGCGCCGTGGCAGAGCTGAGCGGAACGGATCGGGTGGTCGTCGTCGGGGCCGGGCTGGCCGGCGCGCAGTGCGCGCTGGGGCTGCGGCGGGGCGGCTGGCAGGGGCGGATCGTGCTGGTCGGGGAGGAGCCGCACGCGCCGTACGACCGGCCGCCGCTCTCCAAGGACGTCCTGCTCGGCAAGAGCGACGCCACCACGCTGGACATCGACTTCCCGCACCTCGGCGTCGAACTGCTCACCGGCCGCCGCGCCACCGGACTCATCCCGGGCGTGCTGCACACCGACGCCGGCGACCTCCCGTACGGATCGCTGGTGATCGCCACCGGCGCGACCCCGCGCGCCCTGCCCGGCGCCGAGCGCGCCCACCTCCTGCACACCCTGGACGACGCGCTCGCCCTGCGCGCGCTGCTGCGGCCCGGCCTGCGCCTGGTGCTGGTCGGCGCCGGCTGGATCGGCGCGGAGGTGGCCACCGCCGCCCGGGAGGCCGGCTGCGAGGTGACCGTCGTCGAGGCGGGTCCGGCGCCCGTTCCCGGTGCGCTGCCCAGGGAGGTCGGCGCGGCGATGGCCGCCTGGTACGCCGGAGCCGGGGTGGACCTGCGCTGCGGCGTCGGCGTCGCGGCCGTCGAGCCCGGCGCGGTGCTGCTGGCCGACGGCTCGCACCTGCCCGCCGACGAGGTGGTGGTCGGCATCGGCGCCCGGCCCGCGACCGACTGGCTGGCCGGCACGGGCGTCGAGCTGGACGCGACCGGTGCGGTCGTCGTGGACGGGCGGCTGCGCACCAGCCTGCCGGGCGTCTTCGCGGCCGGCGACTGCGTCAGCTACCCGTCGGTCCGCTCCGGCGCCCGGCTGGCCGTCCAGCACTGGGACCACGCGCTGCAGTCCGGCGAGGCGGCGGCCGCCGCCGTCCTCGGGGTGGACGCGCCGTACGACCCGGTGCCGTACTTCTGGTCGGAGCAGTTCGGCCGCATGGTGCAGTACGCCGGGCGGCACGCCGACGGCGACGAGCTGCTCTGGCGCGGCTCCCCGCAGGACGCGACCTGGTCGGTGCTGTGGCTGCGCGACGGCGTGCCGAGCGCGCTGCTGGCCGTGGACCGCCCGCGCGACCTCACCCAGGGCCGCCGCCTGATCGAGCGCGGCACCGCGCTGGACCCGGCCCGGGCCGCGGACCCGGCGGTGGCGCTGAAATCGGCGGTCGCGGGGTAGCGGCTGGTGCGCGGCGGGCTCCGGAGGTGGCAGTCTGGTGGCGTGAGTGAGATCGAAAGCAAGATTGAAGCCCTGGTCGCCGAGTGGATGTACCTGCCCGACATCTCGGAGCAGTGGGGGGTCCGCGTCACCGAGGTGCGCGACCTCGTCCGCAACGGCGGCCTGATCGCCGTCCGGCGGGGCCCGAACAACTCGCTGCAGGTCCCTGCGGCGTTCATCGACGGCCAGGGGCTGGTCAAGCACCTGTCCGGCACCCTGACCGTGCTGCGCGACTGCGGGTACAGCGACGTGGAGATCCTGGAGTGGCTCTTCACCGAGGACCCGTCGCTGCCCGGCAGCCCGATCCAGGCGCTGCGGGAGAACCGTGGCACCGAGGTCAAGCGCCGCGCCCAGGCGATGCTGATCTGATGGCGGCGGACACGCCGCGTCAGCGGCTGGCCGAGGCCCGGCTGTACCTGTGCACCGACGCCCGCCGCGAGCAGGGCGACCTGGCCGAGTTCCTGGACGAGGCGCTGGCCGGCGGGGTCGACATCGTCCAGCTCCGGGACAAGGGCCTGGAGGCCAAGCAGGAGCTGGAGGCCCTGGAGGTCTTCGCGGACGCCTGCCGCCGCCACGGCAAGCTGCTCTCGGTCAACGACCGCGCCGACGTCGCCCACGCGGCCCGGCCGGACGTCCTGCACCTCGGGCAGGACGACCTGCCCGTCCCGGCCGCCCGGGCGATCCTCGGCGAGGACGTCCTGATCGGCCGGTCCTGTCACGCCGAGTCCGAGGTGGACGCGGCGGTCGCCGAGCCCGGCGTGGACTACTTCTGCACCGGTCCGGTCTGGCCGACCCCGACCAAGCCGGGCCGCCCGGCCCCGGGCCTCGGCCTCGTCTCGTACGCGGCGAAGCAGCCCACCGACCGCCCGTGGTTCGCCATCGGCGGCATCGACCTGGGCAACGTCGACGAGGTGCTCGCCGCGGGCGCCCGCCGGATCGTCGTCGTGCGCGCCATCACGGCCGCGGAGGACCCGCGGGCGGCCGCCGCCGAGCTCTCCCGGCGGCTGCGCCAGGCCTGATCCCGGCAGGGGCCGCCGTCGGCCGCGAGGCTCAGTACTTGCGGACGGTGGCGGCCTCGGCCAGGGCGAGCAGCACCTCGCGGGCGCGCCGGTCGGCGAGCGGCGCCGCCTCCAGGGCGGCCAGCGACTGCCGCATCAGCTCGTCGATCCGGGCCTCCACCAGCTCCGGCGCCCCGCTCCGCGCGACGAGGTCCCGCAGGCCGGCGACCTCGGCGGGCGCGAGGTCCGGCGCGCCGAGCCGCTCGTCCAGGTGCCGCGCGTCGGCGGCCGGCAGCCCGCGCATCGCGTGCGCGACCAGCAGCGTGCGCTTGCCCTCGCGCAGGTCGTCCCCGGCCGGCTTGCCGGTGACCGCCGGGTCGCCGAAGACGCCGAGCAGGTCGTCCCGCAGCTGGAACGCCTCGCCCAGCGGCAGGCCGAACGCGCCGTACGCCGCGACCAGGCCGGGCCCGGCGCCGGCCAGCAGCGCGCCGACCTGGAGCGGGCGCTCGATCGTGTACTTCGCCGACTTGTAGTGCAGCACCGTCTGCGCCCGGTCCAGCGCACCCTCGTCCGTCGAGTCCCCGGCGACCGGCTCCAGCACGTCCAGGTACTGGCCGAGCATGACCTCGGTGCGCATCAGGTCGAACGCCGGCTTGGCGGCCAGCACCGCGGCGGGGGCCAGGCCGGAGCGCAGGAACAGCTCGTCGCACCAGATCAGCAGCAGGTCGCCGAGCAGCACCGCGGCCGAGGCACCGTACTGCTCGCGGTCGCCGCGCCAGCCGCGCTCGCGGTGCATCGCCTCGAAGCGGCGGTGGATCGACGGCAGACCGCGGCGGGTGTCGCTGCGGTCCATCAGGTCGTCGTGGACCAGCGCGCTCGCCTGGAGCAGCTCCAGGGCCGCCGCCGCGTTCGCGATCCCCTCGCCCTCGGCCGAGCCGCCGGCGCCGCGCCAGCCCCAGTAGCAGAACGCCGGGCGCAGCCGCTTGCCGCCGTCGAGCAGGAAGTCGCGCAGCGCGTCGGCGGCGGGCGCCAGCTGGGGCGAGATCCCGCCGAGCAGAGCGGACTGGCCGTCCATGAACGCGGCGAGGGCGGCGTTGACGCGCTCGCGGACGTCCTCCACGTCAATGGGGTTGGCCGGCCGGTTGCTGGACGAGGTCACGATGAGGCTCCGGTGGTTCGCTTGGGGTGCAGCAAGCGTAGCGGGGCGGCCGGGAACACCCGTGCGAGCAGGGCGCGGGCGCGGCCGGGACGGCAAGCGGAATGCCGTCCATTCTTTGTCTCAATCCGTGGAACCGAGTTGTCGCGGCCCTTCGGGCGGCGGATAACCTGCCAGCATGGCACTCGGTATCGCTTCCACCCGATCGGACCGCGCGTTGACGGTCCGCGAGCTGCTGGCGGCAGGCAAGCGGTCCTTCTCCTTCGAGTTCATGCCCCCGCGCACCGAGGTCGGCGAGCAGAAGCTCTGGGACGCCATCCGGCGGCTGGAGCCGCTCGACCCGAACTTCGTCTGCATGACGTACGGCGCCGGCGGCTCCTCGCGCGAGCGCACCGTCAACATGGTCGGCCGGATCGCCACCGAGACCACGCTGACGCCGGTCGCCCACCTGACCGCGGTCGACCACTCGGTCGCCGAGCTGCGCAACATCATCGGCCAGTACGCCGACCAGGGCGTGCGCAACGTCCTCGCGGTGCGCGGCGACCCGCCCGGCGACCCGACGGGCGAGTGGGTCAGCCACCCGGAGGGCGTCACCTACGCCTACGAGCTGGTCGAGCTGATCAAGGGCATCGGCGACTTCTGCGTCGGCGTGGCGGCCTCGCCGAACATGCACCCGCGCTCGACGAACTGGGACGACGACATCCGGCACTTCGTGGCGAAGATCCGCGCGGGCGCCGACTACGCGATCACCCAGATGTTCTTCGAGGTCGACGACTACCTCCGGCTGCGCGACCGGGTGACGGCGGCGGGCTGCGAGGCGCCGATCATCCCGGAGATCATGCCGGTCACCAACGCCAAGCAGCTGGAGCGCTTCCCGCAGCTGAGCGGCTCGGCGTTCCCCGCCGACCTGGAGGCCCGCCTGCGGAGCGCGATCGACGACCCGGCCGCGCTGCGGGCGATCGGCATGGAGCACGCCACCGCGATGGCCGAGCGGCTCCTCGCCGAGGGCGCGCCCGGCCTGCACTTCATCACGCTCAACCACTCGACCGCGACGCTGGAGATCTACCAGAACCTCGGACTGCACCGGCGCTGAGCGTTCACGGGCCCGTCACCGCACCGATGGTGGCGGGCTCGGTCGTGTGCAGTCAGGCCCCACGGACGGCGGGAACGCGATGCGGTGCCCCGGCCGTTGAACCGGTACAGTCGCCGCACACGCGCGGCGCGCGCGGGCACGCGACTGGAGGTATCGGGCGGATGGGCATCGGATACCTGCTGCTGTACGCCGCGTTGGCGGTGGTCGCGCTCTGGCTGGTCGCCGAGCTGCTCCTGCAGAACCGGGCCCCGGTGCACTGGCGCGCGCTCGCCCTGGCCGGCTTCCTCGGGGTGGCCGGCGGGATGGTCCTCGGGTCCGTCCCGGTGATCGGCGCGGGCGCGGCGCTCTTCGCGGTCGGCCAGACGTTCGTCACCCTCTCGGTCAAGCGCGGCTACACCGGCGGCTGGTCGCTGCGCGCCGCCGACGGCTCCCTGCCGGGACCGCTCGCCAAGGTGCCGCTGCTCGGCGCGCTCACCGGCGGCGCGGCGGTGGCCGCCGTCGCGGTGGCGGCCGAGACGCGGGTCGGCGAGGTCAGCGCCGTCGAGGAGACCCCGGAGCCGGACCCGCTCGCCCCCGTCGGCGAGGCCGTCCCGGAGGTCGAGCAGACCGCCGCCTTCGAGATGCAGGAGCTCGCCGCCGACGGCGTCTACACGCCCGGCTACTACGAGCAGCACCAGCAGCAGGACCCGTACGCGGAGGCCTACCAGGCCGGGTACGACGTCCCGCAGCAGCAGCCCGCCTACGACCAGCAGCAGTGGCAGCAGCAACCGCAGCAGCAGCCCGCCTTCGCGTACGACCAGGGCTACGGCACCTACCCGCAGCAGCAGGACCCGTACGGCTACCCGCAGCAGGACCCGTACGGCGGCGGCTACCCGCAGCAGGCTCCGGCCTGGGACCCGAACGCCCAGCAGCAGCAACAGCAGCAGCAGTGGCAGCCGCAGCCCGAGCAGCACACCCAGGGCATCCCGCAGCAGCCGACGTACGACCAGGGGTACGGCTACCAGCAGCAGAACACCTGGCACCAGGGCTGAGCAGGGCCCTCGCCGGTCAGGCGGGGCCGATGAGGTTGGCCGCGATGCAGGCCGACATGCCGACCCGCGCCAGCCCGCCGCCGGGGTGGGCGGCGCCACCCACCAGGTAGAAGCCGGGGGCGTCCTCCGTCGGCGCCTGGAGGAACGCGCCACGGCCGCCGGGCAGCGCCGGACGCGGGACCGAACCCTGCCACGAGCCCGTTTCGCGCTCGGTGTCGGCCGGGGTCCGGACCACCCGCCACAGCACGCGGCCGGCCAGCCCGGGGACCGCCGCCTCCGCCTGGGCGACCATCCGGTCGGCGAAGCGGTCGGCGACGCCCGGCTCCGTCCAGTCGACGCCGCCGGCCGGCACGGTGGCCGTCAGCACGGCCGACTCGTGGCCGGCGGGGTGCAGCGACGGGTCGTCCGGGCGCAGCACCTGCACGGTCGGGCGCTCCGGGAGCGGGCCGGGGCCGAAGACCCCGGCGAGCTCGGCGGCCGGGTCGGCGGCGTGGACGACCGTGCGGTGCGCGGTGCCCGCCGGGCGCTCGCCGCGCAGGGCGAGCAGCACGACGGCCCGGCCGGGGACGTCGTCGGCGTGGGCCACCGAGTCCGGCCAGTGGTCCTGGTCCGGCGCCATGCCCGTCCACTCGCGGTACTGCCGGTTCGCGTCCGCGGCGTGGACGACGAAGTCCGCCTCGACCGGCCCGGCCGTCGTGACGACCCCGGCGGCCCGGCCGTCCTTCTCCAGCACCTCCTCGAAGCGGGTGTCGAAGCGGAACTCGACCTTGCGCTGCTCGCAGCGCCGGTACACCGCGTCCGCCAGCGCGCGCATCCCGCCCTTGACGTACCAGACGCCGAACGACTGCTCCATGTACGGCAGGACGGTCGCGGCGGCCGGAGCGGTGCGCGGGTCGAAGCCGAAGCGCACCGCGTGCTCGTGCAGCAGGGCGGTGAGCCCGGGGTGGCCGTCGAGCTCGCGCGCCGCGACGTCGGCGAGCGTCCAGCGGCCGGACGGGCGCAGCCGGGCGAGGCCGCGCCGGGGCGGGACGGGGTACGGGTCGGCGTGCAGCGGCCTGGGGTCGGCCGGGAGCGGCTCCTCCAGCAGCGGGCGGCGGGTGGCCTCCCAGACCGTCCGGCCGCGGTTGACCACCGCGTTCCAGCGGGCGCCCGACCCGGCGCCGAAGGCGTCGTCCAGCGCCTGGGCGACGCCGCCGCGCGAGGCGTTGGGCAGCGTGAGGGCGGTGCCGTCCGGGAGCAGGTGCCGGCTCTCCGGGTCCACCGGGGCCAGCCCGACGAGCTGCTCCAGCGGCTCGCGGCCGGTCTTCAGCGCGAGGTCGCGGTAGACCGCCGGGAGGGTGAGCAGGCCGGGGCCGGTGTCGAAGGCGAAGCCGTCGCGCTCGTACCGGCCGACCATGCCCCCGTAGGTGCCGCTCGCCTCGCAGACCGTCACCCGGTGTCCGAGGGTCGCCAGCCGGGAGGCCGCCGCGAGCCCGCTCATTCCTGCGCCGATGACGACGATCCTTGCCATGGCACAGATCCTATGGCTACGGCAACCTACGCTTGCTGGGCGTACACCCCCTGAGCCGCCCGCGCGCGGGCGGCCTTGCGCTCGCGGCGGCGGGCGCGGAACGCGCGGATCCGGCTGATCGCCAGCCACACCAGCAGCACGCCGATCGCCAGCAGCACGGCCGAGATCGAGGCGGCCAGCCACGGGTGGAAGATCGCCAGGGTGACCAGGCCGGCCACCGACAGGTCCTCGGCCAGGCTGACCGCGATGTTGCTGGCCGGCTCGGGGGAGGTGTTGACGGCCATCCGCAGCGAGGCCTTCACCAGGTGGCTGACCAGCGCCGTCGTGCCGCCCATCGCGCCCGCCGCGACCTCGCCCAGCGAGCCCGGGTGGCTGCTCGCGATCAGCGCGGCCACGGTGGCGCCGGCGACCGGGCGGATCACGGTGTGCACGACGTCCCACACGCTGTCCACGTACGGGATCTTGTCGGCCACCGCCTCCAGCAGGAACAGCAGGGCGGCCGCGACCAGCACGTCGGTGCGCTCCAGGGCGGGCGGCACCGAGTCGGCGCCCCCGAACCGGCCCAGCAGCCCGAGCAGCAGCACCACCGCGTACGCGTTGATGCCGCTGGCCAGTCCGCTGGTGAAGATCAGCGGCAGGATCGTCATCGGGTCCCCTCCTCGGAACGGCCGTCCGCCGGCCTCGCCGTACCGTACCGGGACGCGGCCGGGCACCCCGCCGGTTCCGGCGCGGCGGCGCGGGCGCGGACCTGAGTACGGATACTCAGATCCGCGGTTGAGTACTTCTGCGGATAGCCCCCCGACCTGCGCGGACGCCACAGTGGTGGCACCCGGGCTGCGGGGCGCGTCGGGCGCCGCGCACCCCGGACGGCGGACCCGTCCGTCCGCCGGCCCTGGGGAGCCGGCGGACGGTCGGCGCAGGGGCCCGCCACCGGAGCCGGCCGGGACGCCGCGCACCGCCGACACGGGGCGGCGGAGCGCGGCGAGGGGGAGCCGGCCACCGGGGGTGACCGCACCGGCGGGAATTGTCAGTGGTGCCGTTCACGATGGAGGAGCACGGACCACCCGGTCCGCGCGCTGCCTCGGAACGGGGGAGACCATGACCATCAGCCACCCTGAGCCCGTCACCGCCCGCCTCCACTCCGCCGCCCTGCCGCACTCCCCGGGCGCCCGCCCCGGCGGCGGGGACGTCCATCCCGTGCTGCGCCGGGTCGCCGCGCCGCCGGCCGCCCTCGACCTGCTCGCCGACGCCCACCGCACCCTCGCCGGGGCCCGCGCCCTGGAGGACCCGCTGGAGCGCTACGCCGCCGCGCACCTGGCCGCGCTGCGCACGGTCGCGGCCGTGCTCGCCGTGCGCGGGCGGCCGGAGAAGAACCCGCGCCGCCGAAAAGCCATCCGCAGCGCCTGGGAGGTGCTGCCCGAGGTCGCGCCGGAACTCGCCGAGTGGGCCGTCTACTACGGCGCCGGCGCCCGTCGCCGGGCCGCCGCCGAGGCCGGCATCCGGGGCGCCGCCTCGGCCCGAGACGCCGACGACCTGGTCCGCAACACCGCCCTGTTCCTGCGTCTGGTCGAGCGCCTCCTCGGCCTGCGCCCGACCCCGCCCGCCCCGCGCCTGCCCCCGGCCGGCGACTCCCCGCACGAGGCGTGACGGCGGTCCCACCCGCCCGGTCTAAGGTGGTGACGTTCCCGATCGATCTGCACGTGCCGAGGAGTCCCGCCTTGTACCCGACGCGCCCCCGCAGCGCCCTGCGTACCGCCGTGGTCTGGGAGGTGGTGCGGGCCGCCCTGGAGAAGCGGGCCGCCGAGCTGGACCAGCCCGTGCTCGACGTCGTCGACACCGGCGGTGGCACGGGCAACTTCGCCGTGCCGGTGGCCAAGCTCGGCCACCGCGTCACCGTGGTCGACCCGAGCCCGGACGCGCTGTTCGCGCTGGAGCGCCGGGCCGCCGAGGCCGGCGTCACCGACCTGGTCCGCGCCGTCCAGGGAGACACCCAGACCCTGCCCGAGGTGATCGCCCCCGGCACGATGGACGCGGTGCTGTGCCACGGCGTCCTGGAGGTCGTGGACGACCCGGCCGAGGCGCTCGGCAGCCTGGCCGGCACCCTGCGCCGGGGCGGCCTGGTCAGCCTGCTGGCCGCCAACCGCAACGGCGCCGTGCTGGCCCGCGCGCTGGCCGGCCACTTCACCGAGGCCCGCACCGTGCTGTCGGCCACCGACGGCCGCTGGGGCGAGCAGGACCCGATGCCGCGCCGCTTCACCGGCGAGGAGCTCACCGGCCTCGCCGAGGGCGCGGGCCTGCGGGTCGAGTCGGTGCACGGCGTCCGGGTCTTCTCCGACCTCGTCCCCGGGGTCCTGGTGGACACCGAGCCGGGCGCGATGGAGGCGCTGCTGAAGCTGGAGGAGGCCGCCGCCGCGCAGCCCGCGTTCCACGCCGTGGCGACCCAGCTGCACCTGCTGGCCACGCTCGGCTGAGCCTTCGACGGCCTCCCCGGACGGCCGTCCGGACGTCCGCCGCCGCGCGCTTCGCACACCGTGCGGCGGCGGTTCGTCTCCCCTCCACCTCCCGGCCGCCCGGCGGTGATCGTCGCAGCTCCCCAGGTCCGGGCCGATTCCACCGGATCGGGCACTAGTTCGCCGTCCGCGGCGTTGGGAGGAGTGCGGTCGGCCCTGGCCGAAGTGGCCCGGCCCACGCGCCGCGGACCACCCCGGAACGGGCCCACGGACCGTATGATCTGGGTAAAGCCGGAAAGCATGACAGCCGGACGCATGGGGCATATGGACGACACGGACCGGGTCCCCCGCACAGGCGTCCGACCGCGTGTCCCGAAGGCCGAATGGACTTGCCTCCCCGACCGGGGCGGCGGACCGGTCGCACCGGCGACCGACGAGTAGGAGGACTCCGTGCCGCTCTCGGAGCACGAGCAGCGACTGCTCGACCAGATGGAGCGAGCGCTGTATGCCGAAGATCCCAAATTCGCGTCGGCGCTTGAGGGAACCGGGCTGCGCACCTACACCCGCCGACGGGTCTACCTGGCCGTCGCCGGCTTCGTGGTGGGCGTCGCCCTGCTGATGGGCGGCATGGTCGTTCCGGACCAGATCTGGGTCAGCGTGGTCGGGTTCCTGGTGATGCTCGGGTGCGCGGTGTTCGCCGTGACGGGCTGGCGCCGGGGGCCCGCGGGCCAGGGCACCGGCCCCAAGCAGGCCGCCGCGCCGCGCCGCAAGGCGGGGATGATGGACCGCGTGGAGCAGCGCTGGCAGCGCCGCCGGGACGAGCAGACCGGCGGGTTCTGAGCCGCCTGGACGGCGTCCGGGCGCACGAGCCGGCCGACAACCGAGCCTGAAGAGGGGGGCGCGGGGGGCGGGGGGGGGGGGCGGGGGCGCCCCCCCCCCCCCCCCCGCGGGGCGGGGGGGGGGGGGGGCCCCGCCGCCCCCCCGCCCCCCCCCCCCCCCCGGGGCCCGGGCGCGGGCGGCCCCCCCGGGGGGCCCCCCGCCACCGCCCTGCACGCCG
>NZ_JBHWGD010000020.1:0-25066 GCF_042733235.1 Kitasatospora sp. NPDC059722 | reverse complement strand
TTGTGTATAAGAGACCGGTCGATGGACTGCCCGCCCCCGGCGGCTCTTCGCGTTCCCCGCGTCCCTCAGGACTCCTGGTCCCGCCCCTTGCGGGTGAACACCCGCCGCACCGGTCGGGTGACGGCGTCGGACACCCGGCCGACCCTGCCGCCGACCGTCACCCGGGCGGCCAGGACGGCGTCGGAGATCCGCCACCACAGCTGCGCCGACGACGGCGGCAGCAGCACCGCCCGCGTCCGCTCGCGCCGGCCCGCGGTGGCCAGCAGGCCCTCCCGGGCGGTGCGGACGTCGGCCGCGAGCGGCGCGGTGACGTGGGCGGAGCGGGCGTAGAGCACCCGCTCGGTGGCCAGCGCCAGGCGCCCGGCGGCGGCCGCCGCGTCCTCGCCCAGTTCGGCCCGCTCGGAGATCCGCCGGGCGGCGGCGCGCGGGGTGCGCGACTCGTCCGGCGGGATGCCGAGGTCCCAGGCGGAGTCGACCAGCTCGTCCCAGGCGGCCAGGACCTGCTCGTCGGTGAGCTCGGCCGGGCCGTCCCCGCCGGGGCGGCGGCGCCCGCCGCCGATCCGGCGCCGGCGCACCGCGGCGCGCCAGAACATCGGGACGAGCAGCAGCGCGATCAGCGCGACCACCACCGCGAGGGTGCCGAGCACCTGCGCGGAGAGCAGCCAGGAGTCCTGGCCGGTGTCGCCGACGGCGGTGTTCTTCTTGCCGCACTCGCCCAGCTGACGCAGCTTGGCGTCGCAGTCCTTGCTGTTGGACGGTGCCGGCGCGGGCGCGTCGCTGGTGGCGGCGGCGGTCGGCTGCTGGCTCGGGGCGGTGGTCGCGGTGGCGGCCTGCTCGTTGTAGCGGGGCTGCACGCCGCGGCTGGGGGTGGGCTCGAAGCGCATCCAGCCGTAGCCGCCGAAGTACAGCTCGGGCCAGGCGTGGTACATCCGGCCGGTCACCGAGTAGGTGTTGGCGCTCTGGGCGTCGCCGGGGGTGAAGCCGACGGCGACCCGGGCGGGGATCTTCAGGGTGCGGGCCATCGCCGCCATGGTGGAGGCGAAGTGGACGCAGAAGCCGCGCTTGTCGCGCAGGAAGGTGACGATGGCGTCCGTGCCGGTGCCGCTGCTGACGCTGGTGTCGTAGCGGAACTCCGGTCCGGTGAACCAGGCGGCGAGGGCGACGGCCTTGTCGTAGTTGGTCGTCTGCTTGGCGGTGACCTGCCGGGCCAGCTGCGAGACCTCCGTGGGCAGGTTCGTCGGCAGCGCCGTGTAGTGCTCCCGGATGTCCTGGGGCGCGCTCGGCGCGTCGCGCAGGTCGTTGGCGGTGGGCCGGACGTCCAGCGAGGTGACCTGGTAGTGCAGGCCCTTGATCGACTTGTCGTTGGTGGGCATCACGGTGCGGGTCAGCTGGTCGAGCTTCCACTCGCCGCGGTTGGGCAGCTGGACCGAGAGCGCCGGGTACGGCATAGGCAGCCAGCTCTTCTCCAGCGCGTTGCTGACCTGGAAGTCGCCCTTCATCTGCGGGAGGTTGGGGTCCTGGAGACCCTCCGGCGGGGGAAGGGCCGCGCCCAGGTCGGCGACGGTGGTGGAGCCGAGCTTCCAGTTGGTGCCGTCGAACACGTCCAGCGAGCCGGTGCGCAGGTAGGTCTGGTCGGCGATGTCGCTGTCCAGGGTGTAGCGCAGCAGTTCGGTGTTGGTGGGCCGGGTGATCTCGGCCTGCAGGCTGACCAGCGGGTCGAGGCTGGTGACCGCGCCGGCCGAACCCCCGCCGCCGCTGCCGCCGGAGCCGGAGTGCAGCAGGCCGGAGTCCCAGTGCGGCAGGAAGACGGGCAGCAGCATGGCGACGGCCAGGGCCAGGATGCCGACCTGCTGGCCGCCGAGGCCGACGGCGCCGGAGCTCTCGGTGCCGCGCGAGGTGCCGCGGAAGATCCGGCCCCAGCGGGAGACGCGGTCCTGGCCCTCGGCGAAGAGGAGCAGCAGGTAGCCGGCCGCGGCGAGGCCGAACCAGATCCAGCTGCCGTGGTCGCCGGCCAGGCCGTTGCCGACCGAGTACAGCGCGAGCAGCGGCAGCCCGGCCAGCGCCGAGCGCCGGTACGTCACCGCGACGGTGTCGACGATCAGCGCGATCAGGCCGACCGAGCCGACCAGGATCAGCCGCAGGCCCGCGTTGGGCGGCGCGGGGATGGCGTACTGCTGGATGTCGTCCAGGCCGGAGCCGAACACCCGGTCCAGGGAGCTCAGCGAGTTCGGCCCCGGAATCAGGCCGCCCCACACGGAGCCGGATTCGGCGAAGCCGATCAGCAGCAGGAGGACCAGCGCGACCAGCTGTCCGAGCGGCACCGTCCAGCGGAACAGCGGGGTGCGGCGCAGGCCCGCGCCGACGGCGGCGAGCACCGCGATCACCAGGAAGGCGTGGGTGATCCAGCTCTTGGTGGTGAGCAGCGGGGTCAGGCAGAGCGAGGCGAGGGCGGTGGCCAGCGCCGAGTAGACGGTCAGTTTGGCCCGGGTGGTCACGCGCCGGCCTCTTCTCGGTAGGGGGCGGAGGTCTTCGCACCCTCGGCGGCCCGCCACAGGTCGGGGAGCGAGTCCCCGGCGCGCACCGGCAGGACCGTCCAGCCGGCCTCGCGCAGCTGGCGCGCCCGGGCGCGGAACTCGTCGCCGCCGGTCTCGGGGGCGAGCATCCGCAGGCCGGTCCACGTGCCGGTGTCGAGGAGGAAGGCGATGGCGCCGCCGGTGCGCCCGCGCAGCCGGGCCAGCCGTGCGGCCTGGGACTCGTCCAGCTCGCCGAGGACGGCGACCAGCAGGCCCTCGCCGCCGGCGCGCAGCGGCTCCTCGGCGCGGGAGAGCCCGCCGCCGTCGGACAGGTCGGCGACCGCGAGCGCGTCCAGGATCAGCCCGGAGGACTCGGCCGCCGCGTTGGTGCCGCCGGTGCCGGGGCCGGGGACCCACTGGCCGGTGTCGGTGAGCAGCCTGGTCTGGTAGCCGCGCTCCAGCAGGTGGACGGAGACGGACGCGGCGCAGCTGACCGCCCACTCGAAGGAGGAGGCAGGGCCGCTGCCCCGGTGGGCGATCTCGCGGGTGTCCAGCAGCACGGTGGCGCGGGCGCGCTGCGGCTGCTCCTCGCGGCGGACCATCAGTTCGCCGTAGCGGGCGGTGGACTTCCAGTGCACGCGGCGCAGGTCGTCGCCGGGCCGGTACTCGCGCAGGATCACGTCGTCGTCGCCGGCCAGCGCGAGGGTGCGGGCGTGGCTCTCGCCCTGCCCGAGCCACTCGCCGCTCAGCCGCACGTGCGCCAGCGCCTGGACCTGGGGGACGACGGTGAGCACGTCGGACGCGGTGAACGAACGGTTCACCTCGCACATCCCGAACGGGTCGGACAGCCGCAGCTGGAGCGGGCCGAGCTCGTAGCGGCCGCGCAGGTCGGAACGGACCCGGTAGGAGACCTCCCGGTTGCCGCGCGGCTCGACCCGGTCCAGCACGAAGCGCGGGCGCGGCCCGAGCACGTACGGGACCTTGTCCTCCAGGAGCAGCAGCCCGGTGGGCACCCGGGAGATGTTGTCGACCCGCAGGTGGACCCGGGCCTCCTGGCCGGCGATCGCCCGGTGCGGGCTGAGCCGGCGCCCGCTGGCCACCCGGTAGCGGGTGTTGGCCAGCACCAGGGCGGCGGCCAGCGGGAGCGCGGCGAGCAGCACACCGACCCGCAGCAGCGCGTCCTGGTCGAGCAGGTAGGCGCAGACCATGGCGGTGAGCCCGGCGGCGAGGAAGGAGCGGCCCCGGGTGGTGAGGCCGCGCAGGCCGGCCCGCAGGCCCGACGGTGCGTCGGACGGCGACACCTCAGACCCTCCGGCCGGCCGGGCCGCCCTGCGGACGCGGCAGCGGCAGCCGGGCGACGAGGTCGGCCACGATCTGCTCGGAGGTGCGGCGGCTGAGCTGGGTCTCGGCGGTCGGCATCAGGCGGTGCGCGAGGACCGGGACGGCGAGGCGCTGGATGTCGTCCGGGGTGACGTAGTCGCGCCCGTCCAGCGCGGCGGCCGCGCGGGCGGCCCGGACCAGGTGCAGGGTGGCGCGCGGCGAGGCGCCCAGGCGCAGCTCGTGGCTGGTGCGGGTGGCGCCGACCAGGTCGACGGCGTAGCGGCGGACCGGGTCGGCGATGTGCACGGTGCGCACCAGGTCGATGAGCTTGAGGATGTCGGCGGCGTGCGCGACCGGCTGGAGGTCGGCCAGCGGGCTGGCGCCGGCGTGCACGTCGAGCATCGCGAACTCGGCCTCGGGGCTGGGGTAGCCGATCGAGATGCGGGCCATGAAACGGTCCCGCTGGGCCTCGGGGAGGGGGTAGGTGCCCTCCATCTCGACCGGGTTCTGGGTGGCGACGACCATGAACGGCGACGGCAGCTCGTAGCTGGTCCCGTCGATGGTGACCTGGCGCTCCTCCATCGACTCCAGCAGCGCGGACTGGGTCTTGGGCGAGGCGCGGTTGATCTCGTCGCCGACCACGATCTGGGCGAAGATCGCGCCCGGGCGGAACTCGAAGTCGCGCTGGTGCTGGTCGTAGATGTTGGTGCCGGTGACGTCCGAGGGCAGCAGGTCGGGCGTGAACTGGATGCGCCGCACGGTGCAGTCGACCGAGCGGGCGAGCGCCTTGGCCAGCATGGTCTTGCCGACGCCGGGGACGTCCTCCAGCAGCAGGTGGCCCTCGGCGAGCAGGACGGTCAGGGCGATCCGGACGGCCTCCGGCTTGCCCTCGATCACGCTCTCGATGTTGGCGCGGACCCGGTCCACGACGGCGGCGAGCTCGGGCAGGCCGACCCGGTGGTAACCGTCCGCCTCCTGGGCGCCCCCCGAAGAACCGCCGACACCGGCCTGATCGCTGTAGCTCGTCACCCGTTACGCTCCCTGGCACACCGTGCCCGCCTCACCCCGAGGCCGGCCCCCACCCCATGCTTGACGCGGCCGTACCAGGGGCGGTTCCGTGCGGGATCCGGCGCCGGGACAGCGGCCTGCGGCCCGGCCGCCCCAGGTGGTTCGAGGTCAACCGGCAGGCGCATTCTCCCCTGCCGGGGGCGCGGAAGTCACCCTGTCGCCGTGACTCGCCCGCTCGCCTCCGGGCGCTCGGGTCCGACGCCGACGGTCGTCGCTCCCGCGCTCCTCCCTTCGGCGTCGGCGCTTCCTTCGGCTCGGGGCGGGTGACCGGGGGCGGGGTGTCGGGCCGTCAGTGGATCTCGCGCAGGAGACCCGTGTGGACGTCGAACACGAAGCCGCGGACGTCGTCGGTGTGCAGCAGGAACGGGGAGGTGCGGACGCGCTGCATGGACTGGCGGACGTCGCCGTCCAGGTCGACGAAGGCCTCGACCGCCCACTGCGGGCGCTGGCCGACCTCCAGTTCCAGCTCGCGGCGGAAGTCCTCGGTGAGCCCCAGCAGGCCGCAGCCGGTGTGGTGGATCAGCGCGATCGAGCGGGTGCCGAGGGCGCGCTGGCTGATCGTGAGGGAGCGGATGGTGTCGTCGGTGACGACGCCGCCCGCGTTGCGGATGACGTGGGCGTCGCCCAGTTCGAGGCCGAGCGCCGCGAACAGGTCGAGGCGGGCGTCCATGCAGGCGACGACGGCGATCTTCTGCACCGGGCGGGCGTCCATGCCGCCGTCGTGGAAGGTGACCGCGTACTCGCGGTTGGAGGCCACGAAGCGGTCGATGATGGCCGGGGTCTCGGGGTCGGCAGCGGCGGTCGGCGTGGGCCGGTCGGGGGTCACTGTCATAGGGGCGACGTTAGTGCGATTCGGGGGGCCGCGGTGGGGTGGAGAGCTACAGAACGCGGCGCTGTGACCGAGCGCATAGCCACAACGGACGGGTTTGTCCGGCCTGGTCCCGAAGCGCGCGGCCCGGGGCGCGCGACCGGGCGCCGCGGCCGCCCCGCTCGCCCCGGCCCGACCGCCGGGACGGCCGCGACCTGCGGTGATCCGTACCGCCGCCCGGGTGGTGCGCCGGAGCGGGCCATTGACTGGCGGGGCCCGCGCGATAGAGTTGCGGCGCAGTGGAGCACACCCCCCGGGGCCCGTCAACCGGGCCTTCCCGGCCGGTGCTCCGGCCCGACCCGGCCCGTGGCCTCCACCCGCTCCGTGTCCTCCTGGCGCACCTTCCCCGGCGCCCGGCGGTCATGTCCTTCCCCTTGAGCGGGCGGGGACCACGGGCCGTGTCGTGCCCGCTCCCGGCGGTGGGCGAGAATGGTCGCAGCTCCCGGACGTCGGGCTGCTCCGCACCGAGGAAGGGCGCTGCCGCGCATGACCACCAACGAGCCGGGACCCAAGCACGTCCCCGTCATGCTGCAGCGGTGCATGGACGCGCTGGCCCCGGCGATCTCCCGGCCCGGCGCCGTGGTGGTGGACGCCACCCTCGGCCTCGGCGGGCACAGCGAGGCGCTGCTCACCCAGTTCCCCGAGGTCCGGCTGGTCGCGGTGGACCGTGACCCGGCCGCGCTCAAGCTCTCCGGCGAGCGCCTCGCCCCGTTCGGCGACCGGGCCACCCTGGTGCACGCCGTCTACGACGAGATCCCCGAGGTGCTGGAGCGCCTGGGCATCGACCGGATCGACGGCGTCCTGTTCGACCTGGGCGTCTCCTCGATGCAGCTGGACGAGGCGGACCGCGGCTTCGCGTACGCCCAGGACGCCCCGCTGGACATGCGGATGGACCAGACCCGGGGGATCAGCGCGGCCGAGGTGCTCAACACCTACAGCCACGGCGAGCTGGCCCGGATCCTGAAGTTCTACGGCGAGGAGCGGTTCGCCGGGAAGATCGCCTCGGTGATCCTCCGGGAGCGCGAGAAGGAACCGTTCAGCAACAGCGCGCGTCTGGTCGAGTTGGTGCGCAACGCCATTCCGGCGGCCACCCGGCGCACCGGCGGGAACCCCGCGAAGCGGACCTTCCAGGCCCTGCGGATCGAGGTGAACGGCGAACTGGAGGTGCTGGACCGGGCCATCCCGGGAGCGCTGGACGCCCTCGCGATCGGTGGACGGATCGTCGTGATGTCCTACCAGTCGCTGGAGGACCGCCTGGTGAAGCAGTACTTCGCGGCCGGAGCGACCAGCACGGCGCCGCCGGGACTGCCGTTTGTCCCCGAGGAGCACCAGCCCTGGCTGAAGCTGATCACCCGCGGTGCCGAGCTGGCCACCGAGGAGGAGATCGAGGAGAACCGGCGCGCCGCGCCCGTGCGACTGCGGGTGGCGGAGAGGATCAGGGACCGGAAGAAGCGGGGCTGAGCGGGTCCCGGGGCGGTCCGAAGGGCGGAGGAGAGCAGTGGGGCCGGTGGCCGGTGGGGTCCGGGCGGGGAGCGGAGCACTCCCGGGGCAGGGCAGGGCGCGGATCACGGTCCGGCCGGGGCGGCGCCCCGTGCGGGGACGCACGCCCTTCGCCGTCCTGGTGGTGGTCCTGCTGGCGGCGGGGCTGCTCGGGCTGCTGGCGCTGAACACGGCGCTCAACGAGGGCTCCTTCGAGCTGTCCCGGCTGCAGCGGCAGACCACCACGGCGACCGACGAGCAGCAGAGCCTCCAGCACCAGATCGACCAGAACTCCGCGCCGGACGCGCTGGCCCGGCGGGCCGCCGAGCTGGGCATGATCCCGGCCGGCGGGATGGCCTTCCTGGACCTGGGCAACGGCGGCAAGGTGCTCGGCAAGCCCGGCCCGGCGCAGGACAGCCCGCCGGTGAAGCGGTCGACGGCCGAGCCGTGGCCGACCAGGCAGCAGCCGGCGCCGAGCTCCCAGCCGAGCGCCCCGGCGCCGACGGCGACCGCGGGCGACTCCGTCGTCCAGATCAACCCGGGCGCCCCGGCGCCCTCGCCGACGGGGGGTGCGGCCCGATGAGCGGGTGGAGCACGCGGGACACCGGAACCGAGAGCGGCGAGGCGGGCGCATGAGCGAGCGCAGCGAGCTCGTCATCGACACGTGCGGGTGGGCGGATGCCCCTGCCGAGAGCAGCGAGGCGGGCGCATGAGCACTCCGCGACAGCCGTCCGCCGGGGGCTCCGGCAACCCGCGCCGTCCGGCGGCGCCCAAGGGCGCGGCCCCGCGCGGGCAGGCGGCGAAGAAGGCCCAGCCCGCCAAGCCGCAGCCGGCCAAGCCGCAGCCCGCGAAGGTGCAGCCGGCCCGGCCGAAGCAGCCCGCCAAGGGCCAGCCCGCGAAGGCCGCCGCCGCCCGGACGCCGAGGGCCCCGCAGCAGCGCCGCCCCGAGGGCCGGCCGCCGGCCAGGTCCCAGGCGGCGGCCCGGCCGCGCCCCAAGTCCCGTCCGCCGCAGCGCCCCAAGGCGCTCAAGCTGGCCGAGCCCAAGCGCCGGCTGCGGGTGATCACCGTCGTGCTGTCGCTGGTGTTCTCCGTCTTCGCGGGCCGGCTCGTCCAGCTGCAGCTACTGGACGCCGACGCGCTGGCCGCCGACGCCAACACCAACCGCTACCTCAACGTCCCGATCACCGCCGAGCGCGGCTCGATAACGTCCTCCGACGGCGTGGCCCTGGCGGCCACCGTCGACGCGTACGACATCACCGCCGACCCGGCGATGTTCACCCCGGAGGCCACCGGCGTCCCGGACGCCCCCGAGCAGGCGGCGGCGCTGCTGTCGCCGATCATCGGCGTGCCCAAGGAGAAGATCGCCGCCGACCTGCACACCCCCAAGAGCCGCTACAAGCGGCTCGCCGCCCGGCAGACCCCGGGCGCCAAGAGCCAGATCAGCGAGCTCAAGGCGAACCTGGAGAAGCAGGCCGGTTCGCGCGCCTGCCAGGCCCAGAAGCGGCAGCTCGGCAAGCCCGCCGAGCAGGGCGGGCGCACCCGGGTCGACAACGAGTGCGCCAACCCGCTGGCCGGCGTGTTCAACCAGGAGACCCAGAAGCGGGTCTACCCCTCCGACGGCCTGGCGGCCAACCTGGTCGGCTTCGTCAACGGCGAGGGGCAGGGCGCGGGCGGCCTGGAGCTGCAGTACCAGAAGCTGCTGGCCGGCAAGGACGGCCACAACAGCTACGCCCAGGCGGCCGGCCGGCTGGTGCCCACCGCCGGGGGCTCGCTGGAGGCCGCCGTGCCCGGCAACGACGTCAAGCTGACCATCAACCGGGACATCCAGTGGGCTGCCCAGCGGGCGATCACCGACCAGGTGGCCAACTCCGGCGCTGAGAAGGGCTACGTCGTCGTCCAGGACGTGAAGACCGGCCAGGTCCTCGCGATGGCCACCGCGCCCGGCTTCAACCCGAACGACCTGAGCCTCGCCAAGCAGTCCCAGATGGGCAATCCCGCCCTGGTCGACGCGTACGAGCCGGGCAGCACTGCGAAGCTGATGAGCCTGGCCGCCGTCCTGGACTCCGGCAAGGCCAGCTGGGACACCAAGGTCACCGTGCCTGGCAACCTGGTCCGGGCCGGACAGCAGTTCAAGGATGACGTCCCGCACGGCGACTGGTACCTGACCCTGGCCGGGGTGCTCGCCAAGTCCTCCAACATCGGCACCATCGAGGCGATCGAGACCCTCGGCGACGGCGACCAGCTGAAGGCCAACCAGGTGCTGGACGGCTACATGCGCAAGTTCGGCGTGGCCCAGCCGACCGGCCTGAACTTCCCCGGCGAGACGGCCGGCAAGCTCAAGAAGCCGGAGGACCTGGTCGCCTCGGAGAAGTACAACATCTCCTTCGGCCAGGGCCCGCTGCAGATGAACGCGCTGCAGGCCACGTCGGTGTACTCGACCATCGCCAACGGCGGCGTCCGGGTGGCGCCCAGCATCGTCCAGGGCATCACCAGCCCGGACGGCAAGTACACCCCGACCGCGCCGGGCGAGCAGACCCGGGTGGTGAGCGACCAGACCGCCAAGACCCTCACCCAGATGCTGGAGTCCGTCGTCGACGACGAGCAGGGCACCGGCGGCAAGGCCGCCATCCCCGGCTACCGCGTCGCCGGCAAGACCGGCACCGCCAACCGCGGCGCGGCCAACGGCGTCGGCTACGACGGCTACACCGCCTCCTTCATCGGCTTCGCCCCGGCGGAGGCCCCCCGGGTGACCGTCTCCTGTACCCTCCAGGGCCCGGTCAACGGCCACTTCGGCGGCCAGCTGTGCGGCCCGGTGTTCAAGCAGGTGATGGAGTTCACCCTCAAGACCCTCCAGGTCCCGCCGAGCAACAGCGAGGCACCCAACCTGCCCGTCGACTGGAAGCCGTGAACGAGCATGAGCAACGAGCTGGCCGGGCCGGCCGGCGGCGCGGCGCAGGGCCGGTTTGGCCCTGGGCACCCTTCGGCGGATAGCCTTCCCGCCGTGCCGAAACCCGATCAAACCACCGTGAGTCCGCCCCGCCCGGCCGAGGCCGCCGCCCTGCCGCTCGCCGAGCTGGCCGGCCGGCTGGGCCTGCCGCCCGTCGAAGGCGGTGCCGTCACCGGCGTCACCCACGACTCCCGCGCGGTGCGCCCGGGCGACGTGTACGTGGCCTTCCCCGGCGCCAACCACCACGGCGCGGCCTTCGCGGCCAAGGCCGCGGACGCCGGCGCGGTGGCCGTGCTCACCGACCCGGCGGGCGCCGAGCTGGCCGCCCCCACCGGCCTGCCGCTGCTGGTCGTCGACCGGCCGCGAGCCCGGATGGGCGAGCTGGCCGCGATCGTCTACGGGCACCCGTCCGAGCGGCTGCTGATGCTCGGCCTGACCGGCACCAACGGCAAGACCACCACCTCCTACCTGGTCGAGGGCGGCCTGCGCGGCGCCGGCCGCAGCCCCGGGGTGATCGGCACCGTCGAGATGCGGGTCGGCACCGAGCGGATCAAGAGCGAGCGGACCACCCCCGAGGCCACCGACCTGCACGCGATCCTCGGCGTGATGGCCGAGCGCGGCGCCGACGCGGTGACCATGGAGGTCTCCAGCCACGCCCTCGTCTTCGGCCGCACCGACGGGGTGACGTACGACGTCGCCCTGTTCAACAACCTCACGCCGGAGCACCTCGACTTCCACCCGGACATGGAGGACTACTTCCAGGCGAAGGCCCGGCTCTTCCAGCCCGGCAAGTCCCGTCGCGGAGTGGTCAACGTCGACGACGAGTACGGCCGCCGGCTGGCCGCCGAGGCGAAGATCCCGGTGGCCACCTTCTCCGCCGCCGGCGACCCCGGCGCCGACTGGCGCGCGGTCGACGTCCAGCTCGGCCCGGTCGGCTCCACCTTCCGGGTGCTCGGCCCCGACGGCGCCGAGGCCGACGCCTCCGTGCCGCTGCCCGGCCCGTTCAACGTGGCCAACGCGCTCGCCGCGATCACCGTCCTGGTCTCCGCCGGACTGCCGCTGGACCGGGCCGTCGCGGGCGTCGCCGCCGTACCCGGCGTGCCGGGCCGGCTGGAGCGGGTGGACGCCGGACAGCCGTTCGTCGCCGTCGTCGACTACGCGCACAAGCCGGACGCCCTGCGCGCCGTCCTCGCCTCGCTGCGCGAGGTCACCAAGGGTCGGCTGCACGTCGTCGTCGGCTGCGGCGGCGACCGCGACCCGCACAAGCGCGGCCCGATGGGCGACATCGCCGCCCGGCTCGCCGACACCGCCCTGCTGACCAGCGACAACCCGCGCAGCGAGGACCCGCTGGCGATCCTCGCCAGCATGCTCGGCGGCGCCGCCGTGGTCCCCGAGGCCGAACGCGGCGACGTCCTGGTCGTCCCCGACCGGGCCGAGGCGATCCGCCTCGCGGTGGCCCGCGCGCACGCCGGCGACACCGTGCTGGTGGCCGGCAAGGGCCACGAACTTGGCCAGTACGTACGAGACGAGATCCGCCCCTTCGACGACCGGGAGGTGCTGCGGGAATCCATCACGCAGACCACGGCCGCCCGGGGCGACCGAGGAGTAGAGCAGCAGTGATCGCACTGACCCTCGCCGAGGTGGCCGCAGCCGTCGGAGGCACCCTGGACGGCGCCGACCCCGCCACCCCGGTGACCGGCCCGGTCGAGGTCGACTCCCGGAAGGTGCTGCCCGGCGGGCTGTTCGCGGCCTTCGTCGGCGAGCACGTGGACGGCCACGACTACGCGGCCACCGCGGTCGGGGCCGGCGCCGTCGCGGTGCTGGCCTCCCGGCCGGTCGGCGTGCCCGCCGTCCTGGTCGACAGCGTCGTGGACGCCCTCGGCAAGCTGGCCCGCGCCGTCGTGGCCCGCGCCGAGGCCACCACCGTGGTCGCACTGACCGGCTCGGCCGGCAAGACCAGCACCAAGGACCTGATCGCCCAGCTGCTCCAGCGCCTCGGCGACACCGTCTACCCGCCCGGCTCGCTCAACAACGAGATCGGGCACCCGATGACCGCGCTGCGGGTCGAGCCCGGCACCCGGCACCTGGTCATGGAGATGGGCGCCCGGCACAAGGGCGACATCGAGTACCTCACCTCCATCACCCCGCCCCGGATCGGCCTGGTGCTGAACGTCGGCACCGCGCACGTCGGCGAGTTCGGCTCGCAGGAGAAGATCGCCGAGGCCAAGGGCGAGCTGGTCGAGGCGCTGCCCGCGGACGGCGCCGCGATCCTCAACGCCGACGACCGGCTGGTCCGCGCGATGGCGGCCAGGACCAAGGCCAGGGTCGTCCTGTTCGGCGAGTCCCCGGACGCCCACGTCCGGGCGACCGACGTTCGCCTGGACGCCACCGGACGGCCATCGTTCACGCTCACCACCCCGGCCGGTTCCGCGCCCGTACAGCTGCGCCTGTACGGTGAGCACCACGTCTCGAACGCCCTCGCCGCCGCCGCGGTGGCGGTGGAGCTCGGGATGTCCGTCGACGACGCCGCGGCAGCCCTGGGCGAGGCGGGTGCGCTGTCCCGCTGGCGCATGGAGGTCGTCGACCGGGCCGATGGTGTCACCGTCGTCAACGACGCCTACAACGCGAACCCCGACTCGATGCGGGCCGCGCTGCGGGCGCTGGTCTCGATGGGGGGCCGCGGCCCGGAGCGCCGCCGCACCTGGGCGGTGCTCGGCGAGATGCGGGAGCTCGGCGAGGACAGCCTGGCCGAGCACGACGCCATCGGGCGGCTCGCGGTGCGGCTGGACGTCACCAAGCTGGTGGCGGTCGGCGGACGCGAGGCGGCCTGCATGGAACTGGGCGCGAGGAACGAAGGTTCGTGGGGTGAGGAGTCGGTGCTGGTGTCCGACGCGGACGCGGCGGTCGAACTGCTGCGCAGTCAGCTTCGGCCGGGGGATGTGGTCCTGGTGAAGGCGTCCCGTTCGGTGGGGCTGGAGAAGGTGGCCGAGGCCCTCCTCGCGGACGGTGCGGCCGAGTGATGAAGCAGATCCTCTTCTCCGGCATGATCGGCCTGGTCCTGTCGCTGCTCGGCACCCCGGCGCTGATCAAGCTGCTCGCCAAGCACGGCTACGGCCAGTACATCCGCGACGACGGCCCGAAGGCGCACCACAGCAAGAAGGGCACGCCCACCATGGGCGGCATCGCCTTCATCCTGGCGACGCTCATCGCCTACTTCGCGACCAAGGCGATAACGGGCGAGAGCCCGACCGTCTCCGGGTTGCTGGTGCTCTTCCTGACCGCGGGCCTCGGCCTGGTCGGCTTCCTGGACGACTACATCAAGGTCGTCAAGCGCCGCTCGCTCGGTCTGCGGGCCAAGGCCAAGCTGGCCGGCCAGTCGATCGTCGGCCTCGGCTTCGCGGTCCTGGCGATGCAGTTCCAGGACGACCGCGGGCTCACCCCGGCGTCCCAGAGCCTGTCCTTCGTCCGGGACTTCAAGTGGGCGGTCGGCCCGGTCCTGTTCGTCATCTTCGCGTACTTCATGATCGCGGCGATGTCCAACGGCGTGAACCTGACGGACGGCCTGGACGGCCTCGCCACCGGCGCGTCGGTCATGGTCTTCGGTGCCTACACCTTCATCGGCATCTGGGAGTACACCCAGAGCTGCGCCTACGCGATCACCGCGACCGCCAACTGCTACGACGTCCGCGACCCGCTGGACCTCGCCGTCGTCGCCTCCGCCCTGATGGGCTCCTGCTTCGGCTTCCTCTGGTGGAACACCTCGCCCGCCAAGATCTTCATGGGCGACACCGGCTCGCTCGCCCTCGGCGGCGCCCTCGCGGGCCTGGCCATCTGCTCGCGCACCGAGCTCCTGCTCGCGCTGCTCGGCGGCCTCTACGTGATCATCACCCTGTCGGTGATCATCCAGGTCGGCTCCTTCCGGATGACCGGCAAGCGAGTCTTCAAGATGGCACCGCTGCAGCACCACTTCGAACTCAAGGGCTGGACCGAAGTCCTGATCGTGGTCCGCTTCTGGATCATCCAGGGCCTCTGCGTCGCCGTCGGCCTCGGCCTCTTCTACGCGGGATGGGTGACCGGATGACCGAACCCCGATTCACCGGGACGCAGTGGAAGGCCCTGCCCGTCGTCGTCGCCGGGCTCGGCGTCTCGGGCATCAGCGCCGCGCGCGTCCTGCACGGCCTCGGCGCCCACGTCACCGTGGTCGACGGCGGCAGCGGCGAGGGCCTGAAGGCCCGCGCCGCCGAACTGGAGGCCCAGGGCATCACCGTGCGCCTCGGCGACGGCGCGAGCCTGCCCGAGGACACCCGGCTGGTCGTCACCTCGCCCGGCTGGCCGCCGAACAGCCCGCTGTTCGCCGCCGCCGACCTGGCCGGCGTCGAGGTCTGGGGCGACGTCGAGCTCGCCTGGCGGCTGCGCAGGCCGCTGCCCGCCACCGGCGAACCCGCCCCCTGGCTGGCCGTCACCGGCACCAACGGCAAGACCACCACCGTCCAGATGCTCGCCTCGATCCTCACCGCGGCCGGCAAGCGCACCGCCGCCGTCGGCAACGTCGGCGTCTCGGTGCTGGACGCGGTGCTCGCCGACGAGCCGTACGACGTCCTCGCGGTCGAGCTCTCCAGCTACCAGCTGCACTGGGCGCCCTCGCTGCGCCCGCACTCGGCGGCCGTGCTCAACCTGGCGCCCGACCACCTCGACTGGCACGGCTCGATGGAGGCGTACGCCGCCGACAAGGGCCGGATCTACGAGGGCAACGTCGTCGCCTGCGTGTACAACCTGGCCGACCCGGCCACCGAGGCGCTGGTCCGCGAGGCCGACGTCGAGGAGGGCTGCCGGGCGATCGGCTTCGGCCTCGGCGCCCCCGGCCCGTCGAACTTCGGCGTCGTGGACGGACTGCTGGTCGACCGCGCGTTCGTGCCCGACCGGGCCAAGAGCGCCGCCGAGCTGGGCTCCGTCGAGGACGTCAACCCGCCGGCCCCGCACAACATCGCCAACGCCCTCGCGGCGGCGGCGCTGGCGCGGGCCTACGGGGTCGAGCCGAAGGCCGTCCGGGAGGGCCTGCGGGCCTTCCGTCCGGACGCCCACCGGATCGCCGAGGTCGCCGTGGTCGACGGGGTCACGTACATCGACGACTCCAAGGCCACCAACACCCACGCCGCCGCGGCCTCGCTGGCCGCCTACCGGCCGATCGTCTGGATCGCCGGCGGCCTCGCCAAGGGCGCGACCTTCGACGACCTCGTCCAGGGCGCGGCCGAGCGGCTGCGGGCCGCCGTGCTCATCGGCGAGGACCGCGCGCTGATCCGGGAGGCGCTCGCCCGACACGCGCCGGATGTCCCGGTGATCGAGGCGGCCGAGGGCCAGACTGGCGCGGTGGCGATGACCGAGGTGGTCCGGACGGCCGCGTCGCTCGCCCAGCCGGGTGACACGGTGCTCCTGGCCCCGGCCTGCGCGTCGATGGACATGTTCACCAACTACGGCGAGCGCGGCGACCTCTTCGCAGCCTCCGTCCGGGAGCTGGCGGGCGGGTAGCCGGGCCCCGCGAGGGCGTCCGTACGAAGAGAGCGAGCGGGGAGTTGGCGGGGCAGGGCAGGGCGGATTCGGGCGTGCGGGAGCAGGCCGCGGCCGATCCGTGGCGCGTGATCTCCGCCACCACCACGAAGTACAAGTCGGCCGGTCCACTGGGCCGCCTGAGCGCCTTCCGCGCCCGGGTGCGGTACTGGCTGGACCGGCCGCTGACGCCCTACCTGCTGATCGTCGGCACCACGCTGCTGCTGGTCGTGCTCGGCCTCATGATGGTCTTCTCGGCCTCGCAGATCCTGGCCCTGAACCAGCACCACACCGCGCAGTACTACTTCCTCAAGCAGCTGATCGCGGCCATCCTCGGCCTCGTCCTGCTGGTCGGCATCGCGGCCGTCCCGGTGGCGGTGCTGCGGGTGGTCGTCTACCCGGTGATGTTCGGCGTGATCGGCGCGCTCGCGCTGGTCGCCGTGCCCGGCATCGGGGTGCGGATCAACGGCAACCAGAACTGGCTGGACTTCGGCTTCTTCCAGTTCCAGCCCTCCGAGTTCGCCAAGTTCGCGCTCGTCCTGTGGGGCGCCGACCTGCTCGCCCGCAAGCAGAAGGCCGGCACCCTCACCTCCTGGAAGCACCTGCTCGTGCCGCTCGTGCCGGGCGCCCTGCTGCTGCTCGCGCTGATCATGCTCGGCGGTGACATGGGCACCTCGATGATCCTGGTGGCCATGCTGTTCGCGCTGCTCTGGATGGTCGGCGCACCGCTGCGGCTGTTCGTGGCCACCCTCGGCGTGGCCGTCGTCGTCTGCACCGCCCTGGTGGTCACCGTCCCGCACCGGGCGGAACGCCTCGGCTGCATCGGGATCACCAAGCTCGACCCGGACGGTGCCTGCTTCCAGGCCCTGCACGGCGTCTACTCGTTCGCCCTCGGCGGCGGCTTCGGCACCGGCCTCGGCGCCGGCGTCGAGAAGTGGGGCCAGCTGCCCGAGGCGCACACCGACTTCATCTTCGCCGCGACCGGCGAGGAACTCGGTCTGGTGGGGACGCTGTCGGTGATCGGTCTCTTCGCGGCACTAGGCTACGCGGGTATCCGTGTGGCCATCGGTACGAAGGACCCCTTCGTCAGGTACGCCGCGGGAGCCGCCACCACGTGGATCATGGCCCAGGCCGTGATCAACCTGGGGTCGGCGCTGGGACTGCTGCCGATCGCGGGCGTCCCGCTCCCGCTGTTCTCCTACGGCGGTTCCGCCATGCTGTCGGCCATGTGCGCGATCGGAGTGCTGCTCTGCCTGGCACGCAGCACCTCCGGCGCGAAGGCGGCCCTGGCCGCCCGGAGCAAGAACTCCCGGATCAGGAGACGACTGGCCCGGGTGCTGCCACGACGACGAACCACAGCGCGCCCGGCCCCCGGGCCGGCACGCAGGGAGCGGTGAATTTCGGTGCATGTCGTACTCGCCGGCGGGGGGACCGCCGGTCACATCGAGCCGGCCATGGCCCTCGCGGACGCCCTCCGCAGGCACGACCCGTCCATCGGGATCACCGCCCTGGGCACCGAGAAGGGGCTGGAGACCCGGCTGGTGCCCGAGCGCGGCTACCAGCTGGAGCTCATCCCGGCCGTCCCGCTGCCCCGCAAGCCCACCCCCGAGCTGATCACCGTCCCGGGCCGGCTGCGCGGCACCGTCCGCGCCGCCCAGGAGATCATCGAGCGGGTCAACGCCGACGCCGTGGTCGGCTTCGGCGGCTACGTCGCCATGCCGGCCTACCTGGCCGCCAAGCGCGCCGGCGTGCCGATCGTGGTGCACGAGGCCAACGCCCGCCCGGGCCTGGCCAACAAGATCGGCGCCCGCTACACCGACTTCGTCGCCGTCTCCACCCCGGACAGCAAGCTGCGCGACTCCCGGTACATCGGCATCCCGCTGCGCCGCACGATCGCGACCCTGGACCGGAACACGGCCCGCCCGGAGGCCCGGCAGTACTTCGGCCTCGACCAGCGGCTGCCCACCCTGCTGGTCTCCGGCGGCTCCCAGGGCGCGCGCCGGCTCAACGAGACGGTCACCGCGATCGCCCCGCGCCTCCAGCAGTACGGGGTGCAGATCCTGCACGCCGTCGGGCCGAAGAACGAGCTGCCGCAGGTCAACGACATCCCCGGGATGCCGCCGTACCGCCCGGTGCCGTACGTCGACCGGATGGACCTCGCCTACGCCGCGGCCGACCTGATGCTCTGCCGGGCCGGGGCCATGACGGTGGCCGAGCTCGCGGCCGTCGGGCTGCCCGCCGCGTTCGTCCCGCTGCCGATCGGCAACGGCGAGCAGCGGCTGAACGCCCAGCCGATGGTCAAGGCGGGCGGCGGCCTGCTGGTGGACGACGCCGAGCTGACCCCGGACTGGGTGCTGCAGAACGTCCTGCCGGTCCTGACCGACCCGCAGAAGCTGTGGGACATGAGCCGGGCCGCGGCCGAGTTCGGCCGCCGGGACGCCGACGAACTGCTGGTCGGCATGGTCTACGAGGCCATCGAGGCCGCCCGCGGCGGCCGCCGCCGTGGTTGACGGCCGGCTCGCCGACCCCCTGGAGGAGGAGCTGGAGGCCGAGGAGCACGCTCCCCGGCTCCGGCTCTCCCGGCGGGGCTTCGTGGTGCTGGGCGTGCTCGGTGCCGCGGTGGTCGGCGTGCTGGCCTGGGTGGTCTTCTTCTCTTCGCTCCTGGACGTGCGGGACGTCGCCGTGCAGGGCGCCACCGACGACAAGCTGACGGCGGACCAGGTCCGCGCCGCGATCGGCGGGCTCGGCGACGGCCCGCTGGCCCGGGTGGACCTGGACGCCGCCCAGCGGCGGGTAGAGGCGATCCCGCGGGTGGCCGGGGCGGAGGTCTGGCGGGGCTGGCCGCACACGCTCCAGGTGAAGGTCACCCAGCGCAAGGCGGTGGCCGCCGTCAAGGGCGACGACGGTCAGTTCACCCAGGTGGACGCCGGCGGCGTGAGCTTCGCCACCGAGGCGGCCCCGCCCGCCGGGGTACCGGTGGTGGAACTGCGGCCCAGTCAGCAGGCGAAGGACGCGGACGGGGTGATCTCCCGTGCGCAGTTGGTGCAGGGAGCGGTGGCCGTGGCCGCCGGGCTGCCGTCCGACGTCGCCCAGCGGGCCGGGGCGCTGCTCGTGCACTCGTACGACGACATCGAGCTGCAGCTCAACGGGGGTGCGACGGTGCGCTGGGGGAGTCCGGAGCAGAACGACCGGAAGGCCCGGGTCCTGGTGGCCCTGCTGGCTCAGAAGGGCACGAACTACGACGTGAGTGCGCCGGACGCGCCGGCGGTGTCCGGATGATCCGGTAGGTTCTGTTCCTGGGGGTGGGGTTGACGCTTCGGAGTGTCGGCCCGACCCTTGGTGGTCACCCCGGTTTCATATGCCGGCCGATGATCACATAGGCTCAAAAGAAAAAGGGAAGCTCGGCGTGTTCGTTGAAACGCGTGCCCGGAGCCACCTAGTGTCCTGTGTCACCAGACTGTGTCCCCTGGTGATGTGACGGAGGCACAGGACTAACCCTAAAGGTCAAGTTTAGGGTTGGGGTCGGCGGTCGGCATTTCGGACATTGCGTCAGAAACCAGGCTCCCTACCCATCGACATCCGTCGGTACGGCTCTCACCGGGCCTCGCCGACCCGGAAATTCGAGGCGAGAGGCCTTCGACGTGGCAGCACCGCAGAACTACCTCGCAGTCATCAAGGTCGTCGGTATCGGCGGCGGTGGTGTCAACGCCATCAACCGGATGATCGAGGTCGGTCTCAAGGGCGTCGAGTTCATCGCGATCAACACCGATGCGCAGGCCCTCCTCATGAGCGACGCCGACGTCAAGCTCGATGTGGGCCGTGAACTCACCCGGGGCCTCGGCGCCGGCGCCAACCCCGAGGTCGGCCGCAAGGCCGCCGAGGACCACCGCGAGGAGATCGAGGAGGTCCTCAAGGGGGCCGACATGGTCTTCGTGACCGCGGGCGAGGGCGGTGGCACGGGCACGGGCGGCGCGCCCGTCGTCGCCAACATCGCCCGCTCGCTCGGCGCGCTCACCATCGGCGTGGTCACCCGCCCCTTCACCTTCGAGGGCCGGCGGCGCGCGAACCAGGCCGAGGACGGCATCGCGAGCCTGCGCGAAGAGGTCGACACCCTCATCGTCATCCCCAACGACCGGCTGCTGTCCATCTCGGACCGCCAGGTCAGCGTGCTCGACGCGTTCCGCTCGGCCGACCAGGTCCTGCTCTCCGGCGTCCAGGGCATCACCGACCTGATCACCACCCCGGGCCTGATCAACCTCGACTTCGCCGACGTCAAGTCCGTCATGTCGGACGCCGGTTCGGCGCTCATGGGCATCGGCTCGGCCCGCGGCGAGGACCGCGCCAAGGCGGCGGCCGTGATGGCGATCTCCTCGCCGCTGCTGGAGGCCTCGATCGACGGCGCCCGCGGCGTGCTGCTCTCCATCTCCGGCGGCTCGGACCTCGGCCTGTTCGAGATCAACGAGTCGGCCCAGCTGGTCAGCGAGGCCGCACACCCCGAGGCCAACATCATCTTCGGTGCGGTCATCGACGACGCGCTCGGCGACGAGGTGCGGGTCACCGTCATCGCGGCCGGCTTCGACGGCGGGCAGCCGCCGGCGATCGTCCGCGACCCGGTCGTCAAGTCCACCCCCGCCGCCCCGGCCACGCCGCCGGCCGCCCCGGAGCGCCCGGCCTCCCGGCCGTCGTACGGGGGCATCGGCTCGGTGACGTCCCGCTCCGAGGGCGACTCGCCCGCGCCGTCCCGCTCGACCGAGACCCCGGCCACCGCGACCGCCGCCCCGGTGCCGCCGCAGGTGCAGCCGGCCCGCCAGCCGTTCGTGGAGAGCCCGGCCGAGGAGCTCGACGTGCCGGACTTCCTTAAGTGATCGATCACGCCGTACGCGATGGTGCTCACTTCGCCTTCACCGACAGGTGGGGCGGGGTGAGCACTTCGCCGTACGGGGAGCTGAACCTCGGCGGCGCGGTCGGGGACGACCCGGAGGCCGTCCGGGAGAACCGGGCGCTCGCCGCCCGCGGGGTGGGGCTGAACCCGGCCGACGTGGTCTGGATGAACCAGGTGCACGGCGCCGACGTGGCGGTGGTGACGGAGCGGCAGCCGGCCGGGGAGGCCCCGACGGTCGACGCGGTGGTCACCGACCGGCCGCTCGCGCTCGCGGTGCTGACCGCCGACTGCACGCCGGTGCTGCTGGCCGACCCGGTGGCGGGGGTCGTGGGCGCGGCCCACGCCGGACGCCCCGGCCTCGCGGCCGGGGTGGTGCCCGCGGTCGTCCGGGCGATGACGGAGCTGGGTGCCGAGCCCGGCCGGATCGTCGCCGCCACCGGTCCCGCGGTGTGCGGCCGCTGCTACGAGGTGCCAGCCGAACTGCGCGCCGAAGTCGCCGCGGTGGTGCCCGCCGCCTTCGCCGAGACGTCCTGGGGGACACCGGCCCTGGACGTGCCGGAAGGAGTGGTGGCCCAGCTGGCCGCCGCGGGGGTCACCGAGGTGGTGCGATCACCGGTCTGCACCCTCGAATCCGCCGATCACTACTCCTATCGCCGCGAGCAGCGCACGGGGCGGCTCGCGAGCTACGTCTGGTTGGGCTCTGATCACTGATGACGAACGACATCTACGGACCGTTCCCGGGCGGCGCGGATTTCGCGTCGGCACTGACGGAGGGCCAGCGGGCCCGCTACGAGGAACTCGGCACCAACCTCGACGTGGTCGAGCGCCGGATCGCCGACGCGTGTGCCGCGGCCGGGCGGGACCGTCGCGAGGTCACGCTGATCGTCGTCACCAAGACCTACCCCGCGGAGGACAGCGCACTGCTGGCCGGACTGGGTGTGACGGACGTCGCGGAGAACCGCGACCAGGACGCCGCGCCCAAGGCGGAGCAGTGCAGAAACCTTCCTCTTGACTGGCACTTCGTCGGACAGCTGCAGACGAACAAGGTCCGGTCGGTCGTGCGGTACGCGAACCACGTGCACTCGGTGGACCGGTTGCGGCTCGTGGAGTCGCTCTCCGCGGCGGTGCTCAAGTCGGAGCGGCCGGAGCTCGGCTGCCTGGTGCAGGTGGCGCTGGAGAAGGATGTGTCGAGCGGCGGCTCCGCCGCGGGGGAAGAGGGCGCGCACCGGGCCGGGGTCGCCCCGGCGGACGTCGCCGAACTGGCCGACGCCATCGCCGCCGCGCCCGGGCTGCGGCTGGACGGTGTGATGACGGTCGCTCCGCTCGCCGGCCCGCTCGCCGGGGACCCGGCCCGGGCCTTCGATCGGCTGGCGGAAATCGCAACCGCCGTACGGGCGGCCCATCCTGCTGCCACCATGGTTTCCGCAGGGATGAGCGGCGACCTTGAGCAGGCGATTGCCGCCGGAGCGACACACGTGCGCGTCGGAACGGCGGTACTCGGAGTGAGGTCACCCCTCAGGTAACGTCACCGAGTAAGTAGATCAGACTGCAGGACAAAATAGGACAGAAACTAGCAGCTTTTCAGCGCGCTAGTGAACCGTGGATCGCAGCTCCGCGGCCCCCGCCACTTATTCACGAAATCTGACCATCCGTCGATCTGACGGGCTGTCGCGGGCGGACCGTCGCGGAATCCGCAGGCAGGGCGACTGGCCCTGGCCGCCGAACCACCGAGCGGAGGAGACAGGAGCATGGCCGGCGCGATGCGCAAGATGGCGGTCTACCTCGGCCTCGTGGAGGACGAGACGTACGACGGCCAGGGGTACGACCCCGACGACGACTACGACGCGGACCCCGAGCCGATTCGAACGGGGGCGCGGACGGAGGACATTCCCCGGCCGGCCGCGGCGCCCGCCCCGGTCTCCTCGATCACCCCGCAGCCGGTGCCGGCCGCGGTCCCGATCCGGCAGGAGACCCCGAGGATGGCGCCAGTGTCGTCCATCACACCCGAACGCCGCCACAATCTGGAGAAGAGCGCCCCGGTGATCATGCCCAAGGTAGTGAACGAACGAGAGCCCTACCGCATCACCACGCTGCACCCGCGGACCTACAACGAGGCCCGTACCATCGGGGAACAGTTCCGCGGCGGCACCCCCGTGATCATGAATCTCACCGAGATGGACGACACCGATGCGAAGCGACTCGTAGACTTCGCCGCTGGACTCGTCTTCGGTCTGCACGGCAGTATCGAGCGCGTGACGCAGAAGGTGTTCCTGCTGTCTCCTGCTAACGTCGATGTCACGGCGGAGGACAAGGCTCGGATCGCCGAGGGTGGGTTCTTCAACCAGAGCTGACCCGGCCACGACTTTACGTGTGGATCTGATCAACAGTGGGTTAGCGACAGGCGACAGGCAGCGGGCCCCAGGGCCCGGGACCGGGGAGAGGGAAACGCGATGGAGATCGTGTGGGCGGTGGCCTATTACGCCCTGACCGTCTTCCTGGTGTTCCTGCTTGTGCGGCTGGTGATGGACTGGGTCTTCCAGTTCGCGCGTTCGTGGCGGCCCGGCAAGGCCATGGTCCTGGTCCTGGAGGCCACGTACACTGTCACGGATCCGCCGCTCAAGCTTCTTCGGCGGTTCATCCCGCCGTTGCGTCTCGGGGGCGTGGCGCTCGACCTGTCCTTCTTCGTACTGATGATCATTGTGTATGTCCTGATCTCGCTTGTGCGGCCCTAGTCGTAGGTGACCGATGCGACAGGATGCCGGTGTGCCGACGATCACGTTGAGGTGAAGAGATGCCATTGACCCCCGAGGACGTTCGGAACAAGCAGTTCACGACCGTCCGCCTGCGCGAAGGCTATGACGAGGACGAGGTCGATGCCTTCCTCGACGAGGTCGAGGCGGAGCTGACCCGCCTGCTCCGCGAGAACGAGGACCTGCGCGCCAAGCTGGCCGCCGCGACTCGCGCCGCCGCGCAGAACCAGGCCAACATGCGGAAGGAACCGCCGCAGGACTCCCGTCCCGGCGCGCCCGTTCCGGCCGCCATATCCGGCCCGCCGGTCCCCGGCCAGCAGGGTCCGGGCGGCCCGCAGCAGATGGGCCCCGGCGGTCCCCAGCAGATGGGCCCGGGCGGCCCGCAGCAGATGGGACCCGGCGGTCCGCAGCAGATGGGCCCGGGTGGTCCGCAGCAGCAGATGGGCAACCAGCCCCTCGGTCTGCCCTCGGGCGCCCCGCAGCTCCCGGCCGGCCCCGGCCAGCAGCAGATGAACCAGACCATGGGCGGCCAGCAGCAGCTGGTCCAGCCGATGGGCGGTCAGATGCTCCAGCCGATGGGCGGCCCCGGCGGCCCGCAGCCCATGGGCAACCCGATGGGCCAGGGCATGGGCCAGGGTCAGGGCATGGGCCAGGGCATGGGCCAGGGTCAGGGCATGGGTCAGGGCATGGGCCAGCAGCAGATGCAGCCGATGGGCGGCCCCATGGGCGGCCCGCAGCAGCAGATGGGCGGCCCGCTCGGCGGCCCGATGCAGCAGCAGGGTCCCGGTGGCGACAGCGCCGCGCGCGTCCTGGCGCTCGCTCAGCAGACCGCCGACCAGGCGATCTCCGAGGCCCGCTCCGAGGCCAACAAGATCGTCGGCGAGGCGCGCAGCCGGGCCGAGGGCCTGGAGCGCGACGCCCGTGCCAAGGCCGACGCCCTGGAGCGGGACGCGCAGGAGAAGCACCGCGTCGCGATGGGGTCGCTGGAGTCCGCGCGGGCCACGCTGGAGCGCAAGGTCGAGGACCTGCGGGCGTTCGAGCGCGAGTACCGCACCCGCCTGAAGTCGTACCTGGAGACCCAGCTCCGTCAGCTGGAGTCGCAGGCCGACGACTCGCTCGCCCCGCCGCGGATCCCCGCCACCGCGTCGCTGCCGCCGGCGGCCTCGTCGATGGCTCCGGCCGGTGCCGGTGCGATGACCTCCGGTGGGACGTCCTTCGGTGGGAACCAGCCGTCCTTCGGTGGCAGCACGCCGTCCTTCGGCGGGCAGAGCTCCTTCGGCGGCAACCCGCCGGCGCCGAGCTTCGGCGGTCCGTCGGCCGGTGGCAGCACCGGGGCGCCGCAGATGCAGCCGGCCGGGATGACCCAGCCGATGGCGGCCGTCCGTCCGCAGCCGCCGCAGCCGATGCAGCAGGCTCCGGCGCCGATGCGGGGCTTCCTGATCGACGAGGACGGCGACAACTGAGGTTGTAGCAGGGCCTTTGGGGGCGTCCCCTTTCTGACCTTTTGGGTTGGGGAGGGGGCGCTTCTTTGTGTGTGTGGGGGCGCTGCGCGGGGCGGGGGTTAAGGATGGGGGCCGCTGCGCGGGGCTTGGGGTGCGGGGTGGGCTTTCGGGTGGGTGGGGGGTGCCGGGGGTGGCTGCGGGGGTGGCCGCTCCGGGGGCTGGATGATTTTCCGACTGCCGACTCTGTGGGTGG
>NZ_JBHWGD010000019.1:81321-119135 GCF_042733235.1 Kitasatospora sp. NPDC059722 | reverse complement strand
CGCCCGGAGGGCGGGCCGTGCGGTGTCTGGGTGCGTGCATCGCAAGGCGGAGGAGGGAGTCCATGCGGAGCATCGGCGACCGACGACAACGCGGCGAGGCGCGTGCCCAGACGTCGCACGGCAGGCGGGGGTTCGAAGACAGACCCTAGGGCAGCGGGGCCCCGGACGGTGCAGGGGCGCGGCCGGAGTTCCCCCGGACGGCGGCTATCCGCGGCGGGTGCGGCGGTCCCGCGCGTCGAAGTCGGCCAGGGCGAGGGCGCCGGGCCGCAGGGCGGGCTCCAGGTGGTCCCGGAGGTCGTCGTCCAGGCCGCCGAGGGCCTCGGCGAGCTCCTCGGCGACGTCCTTGAGGATCTCCTGCGCGACGGCGTCGGCCGGCGTCCGCGGTCCGAGTTTGCTCACCGCCCCGGCCGCGCGGGCGGGGGTGAGGAGGGCGGAGGCCTGGACGAGCAGCCACGTGGGCACCCCGGCGGCGCCCTCCGGCGGTGCGACGTACGGGCGTGAGCCGTCGTAGCGCGAGTCCTCGGCGAAGGCCTTGTGCTTGACCTTCAGGATCGGACGGGCGGAGGCGCGTTGCCATTCCCCGGCCGGCTTGAGGACGTAGCCCTCGGCGAGGTTGTCGGCGAGCGCGGGCAGGCCGAGGAGCGCCGGGAGGCGAGTGGGGTAGGCGGGCGGCAGGTCCTGGAGCGTGGTCAGCGGGCCGTACCCGAGGGCGGGGACGCACGTGAGCCCGGCGGCCCGCGCGGCCTCCCGGACGGCGCGGTCGGCCAGCCACCACGAGCCCTCGGGCGCCTCGACGGCAGCGTCGAACGGCAGCCAGTGCAGACCGGGGGCGTACCAGACGCCCGTCTGCACCGGCTCGACGCCGACGACGGCGGGGACGTCCGGGTGCGGGTAACTCCCGCCCGCGAGCTCGCCGTAGACCGTCACCACCGCGTCCGCGCCCCGGTCGGCGCGCACGGCGGAGGCGAACCGGGCCGCCGCCACCGCGAGTTGTGGCCAGATCCGGCTGACCCCGAAGAACCCGTCCAGGTCGTCGTCGCCGAGCGCCTCGCGCCGTTTCGCCGGCCGCACGCCGTCCCGGTCGCACACCACCGCGAAGTGCGCGCCGTGCACCTTCTCCAGGGCCACCCACTCCCGCACCCCGGGTACGGCGAGCGGCCGCTTCGCCGGGATCTTCGGGTAGGGCGTCAGCTCGGGGCTCGTGGAATCGGACATACCGGAGATCATCCCCGGGCGTCCGCGCACGGGCAACGGGGATTCGCCGGACAGGCCGTAGGGTGCGGCCATGGACGAGACGGCGATGAAGGAGCAGTACGCCCGGGACGAGACGTGCCGGGCGCTGGGGATCGCGCTGGACGAGGTGGCGCTCGGGCGGGCCGTGATGCGGATGACGGTCGGCGCGGCGATGGTCAACCAGCACGGGACGGCGCACGGCGGGTACCTGTTCCTGCTCGCCGACGCGGCGTTCTCGTACGCGTGCAACAGCCACGGGCCGGTCACCGTCGCGCAGGCGGCGCAGGTGGTGTTCCTCGCGCCGGCGGCCGTCGGGGACGAACTGGTGGCGGAGGCGGTGGAGCGGACGCGGGCCGGGCGCAACGGCGTCTACGACGTCACGGTGCGGCGCCCGGCGGACGGCACGACCGTCGCCGAGTTCCGCGGCCAGAGCATCGTGATCGGCGGGCGGCCGCCCGTGAAGTAGACAGCCGCCCGCGGGTGTTCAGTCCTCCGGGCGTTCGTCGAGGACCTGCTGGAGCTTGCCCGTGCGCGGGTTGGTGACGAGGTCGGCGCGCGGGACCCACTCCACGGCGAGGTGGTGGATCGTGCCGAGCGCGACCTCCTCGGGGTAGAGCGGGCGGGCGGTGTAGACGGCCTCGACGAGGCGCTCGGACAGGCCCGGCGGGGGCTGTTCGGTGCAGCCGAGCCGCAGGATGAGGCCGTCGCGGCCGTCCCAGCGGCGCTGGACGAGCTGCGTCCCGGCGATGTGCCCGTCCGGGTCGGCGGCGAGGAGGACGGCGCGGATCTCCTCGGTGGGCATCGCGACCGGTCCGACCCTGGCGCCCTCGGCGGAGCGGCCGAGGAGGCGGAAGCGGCGGCACTCGCCGTCGGTCCACTCGGCGCGGTCGCCGGTGGGGTAGCGCAGGATCGGCATGAGGGTGCGGAAGAGGTTGGTGACGACGACCCGGCCGGGCACGCCCGGGGCGGTGACGACGTCGCCGGTGGCGTCGTCGATCAGCTCGACGACCGTCCGGTCCGGGAAGGCCTCGTGCACCCGGACGTCGTCGCCGGGCACCGGGGAGCCGACCAGTCCGGCGTCGTTGGAGGCGTAGCCGACGGAGGCGACGGCGGCCTTGGGGAAGGCGCGGGACAGGATCGGGCGCAGGTCGGCGAAGAGCAGGTCGCCGCCGAACAGCAGGAGTTCGACGGAGTCGGCGCTCTCGCCGCGCCGCACCAGGGCCTCGGCGACGGCGCTGAGCTTCATCGGCTCGCCGGCCAGGACGTGCACGCCGAAGCCGCCGATCAGGTCGGCGACGGCCTCGTCCGGGGCCGCGCCGCCGACGGCGAGGCGGACGTTCTCCACCGGCGCGTGGTGCAGGGCGTTCTCGATGTAGAGGAAGCCGCCGTAGAGTTCGCCGGCCATGAAGAGGTTGGCGACCCGGTGGCCCGGCCTGAGCCCGGCGCGGACCAGGCCGGCGCCGAAGGCCGTCACGGAGTCGGCGTGTTCGCCGCGGGTCCAGGGGGAGAACTTGGGGACGCCGGTGGTGCCGCCGGTCTTGTAGACGCCGGCGTCGGTGAGGGGGCCGGTCAGGACGCGGTTGTCGGGCCAGGTGTTGGCGGCCCAGAAGGCGGCCTGGTCGATCACCGGCAGCTGGGTGAGGTGGTCGATCCGGGCGGGCAGGCCGCGGTACAGCTCGGCGTAGAACGGCGAGTGTGCGCGGGCGAACGCGACCAGCTCGGACACGGATTTCGCGGGCATGTCGACTCCACGTCTCAAGAAGGGCTTTCGGACTGCCCGAGCCAGGTGCGGGCGAGCCGCCGGACGGCCGAGCCGTCGCGGTCGGCGAGTTTGGCGGCGAGGTACTCGGAGGCCCAGGGGCCGGTCGGCACCCGGAACGGCGGGTCCTCCTCGGAGAGCGTGCGCACCACGACGGCCGCGACCTCCCGGGCGGGCTGGCCGACGGCCTCCCACCCCTGCGAGCCGAGCCACTCCAGGTACCCCGCGAAGGTGGGCGCGTACGGGCCGGAAGCGGCGCGCAGGGTCTCCCGGTTCACGTCCGGGAAGATGCCGAAGGAGGAGTCCGGCACGAAGCCCGGGACGACGATCGAGACCCCCACGCCGTGCGCGGCGGCCACCGGGGCGAGCGCCTCCATGAACCCCTCGACGGCGAACTTGGCCGCGCAGTACGCCTCGTTGAAGGGCTGGCCGATGACGCCGTGCACGCTGCCGATGGTGACCAGCCGGCCGCCGGAGGCCCGCAGCAGGGGCATCGCGGCGCGGCTGACGGCGGCGACGCCGAAGAAGTTGACCTCCAGGTTGGCGCGCAGCGCGGCGTCGGTGGACATCTCCAGCGTCGGGTCGGAGTTGGCGACGCCGGCGTTGTTGACGACGGCGTCCAGCCGCCCGTACGTCCGCGCGACGTCGTCCACGCAGTCGTCGACGGACGCGGCCTCGGTGACGTCGAGGTGCCGGATGTCCAGGGTGACGCCGGCCCGGCGGGCCGCCTCCCGCAGCGGGCCCGAGCGGGCGGGGTCGCGCAGCGAGGCGACGGTGGTGAACCCGGCGCGGGCCGCCGCGACGGCGGTGGCCAGGCCGATGCCCGAGGACGTCCCGGTGACCAGGAGCACCCGCTCCCGGGCGCTCACGGCGTGCTCTCCGCGAGCTCGGCGGCCGGCTCGGGGACCGCCGCGTCGAGCAGCGGCTGGATGCCGAGGGCCGGGAGGAAGGAGCAGGCGGCCAGCAGGGTGCCGCCCGCCATGACGGTCCGGGCGGCGTCGAGGATGCCGAGCGGCCCGGTCAGGAGCGTCACGGCGAGGCCGCCGACGAGCGCGGCGAGCGGGATCACGCCCCATGTGACGGTCCGGAAGGCGGCGTGCATGACGCCCTGGTTGAGGGCGGACATCCGGGACTGCCGGGTGGGCGCGCTGCACACGTTGATGCAGGACATGAAGAAGCCGTAGCAGCCCATGCTCACGGCGATCACCGGCCCGGCCGGCAGTGCGGGCGCGGCGAGCACGCCGAGGCCGACCAGGCAGTGCAGGAGCAGCGACCAGGCCATCGTGCGTCCGAGGCCGAAGCGGGTGCTGAGCCGCGGGGCGACGAGGGCGCCGGCCAGCGCGCCGAGGGCGGCGACGGACATGGCCGCGCCGAACTCCCCGACGGAGACGTCGAGTCCGCGGTAGGCGAGCACCGGCAGGACGGTGACGAAGACCGGTCCGCCCGAGTTGAGCGTGACGGCCGCCAGCACGACGCGCCGCAGCACCGGGTCGGCCCAGTTGAGCCGGAAGCCGCGGGTGAGCCGCTCCCGGACCGAGCCTTCCTCGACGGTCCGCTCGCCCCACGGCCGCATGGACCGGAAGCAGACGGCCGAGACGAGGTAGCTGGCCGCGTCGACGAGCAGCGCCGCGACGCCGAGCGCGCTGTAGAGGGCGGCGGCGATGGAGGGCCCGGCGACCTCGGCGACGGAGCCGCTGCCCTCAAGGCGCGAGTACGCGCGGACCATGCCGTCCTCGGGCACGACGGCCGGGACGGCGACGAGGTAGCCGACGTTGAAGAAGATCGTCGCGCCGCTGATCACCGCGACGCAGCCGAACAGCAGCGGCGTGGAGAGCACGTCCAGCCAGTACGCGAGCGGGATCGCGGCGACGGCGGCGAGCCGGACGAGGTCGCAGCCGATCATCGTCCACCGCTTGTCCCAGCGGTCGACCAGGACGCCGGCGACCGGCCCGAGCAGCGGGATGCCGAGGTACTGGGCCATCGCGACGACGCCGACCTGGAGGGCGGAGGCGTGCAGCACGAAGATCATCAGGGTCGGGACGACGAAGACGGTGACCTTGTCGCCGACCAGGCTGACGGTCTGGCCGCCCCAGAACAGGTTGAACCCGCGGCCCAGCCGTGTGTTCACGCCTCCTCCCGCACGACCAGGGCGGCGGTCTTGCCGGTGCGGTCGTTGCCGATCAGCTCGGTGACCGCGCGGACCCGGACGTTTCCGGGGTCGTGCTGGAAGGCGGTGCTCAGCGTGAAGGTGGCGGCCATCAGCTCCTTGCGCAGCCCGTCGGTGTCCGGCGAGGCATCGGGGTCGGTCAGTAAGAGGACCTCCAACTCCGCTACCCGGCCGCCCTGTTGGGTGAGCACCACCTGGGCGCGGGCGACACCCGGCGTGCGCTCCGCGTGGGCGATCACCTCGTCCACGTCCAGTCCGAGGCCGCGGACCTGGACGACGCTGTCGCGGCGGCCGAGCACCCGCATCGCCGGGCCCGGCCGGCCGCACGGGCAGGTCGTCAACTCGCCCGCGTCGCCGGTGCGGTACCGCAGGACGGGGTTGAGCATGTGCGGGTTGAGGGTGGTGAAGTCGAGCAGGCCGTCCCGGTCGGCGTGCACCAGCTGGTCCGGCAGGGGGTGGAAGGTGTCGGGCGGGCAGTCGGGGGTGTTGGTGGCGACCACCCAGGTCTCGGTGCTGCCGAACATGCCCCAGCGGCGGGCCTGCGGGGCCACCACCGCGACGTCCTCGGCGAGTTGGGGCTGCCACGCCTCGCCGAGCCACAGCACCTTGCGCAGCGCGGGGAGTCGGATCCCGGCGGCGCGGGCGTGCGCGAACCAGAGCCGCAGGACGCTGGGCGTCCCGCCGACGGCCGTCACGCCGCGCGCGGCCATGAACTCCAGCCAGCCGCCGTACTCGTCCCTCGCCACCGAGCCGAGGGCGATGATCCGGCAGCCGGAGAGGTCGGCGAGCGCGGCGGCGAGGAAGTGCGCGCCCCACATCCGGCCGGCGCCCCACGCGTTGACGAAGACGTCCGAGCGGTCCAGCGGCTGCCAGTGGGCGTGCACGCCGGCCATGTAGAAGCCGGTCGGCGCGTAGCCGACCTTGGGGGCGCCGGTGCTGCCGCCGCTCTGGAACAGCCAGGTGGCGGCGTGCTCGGCGGCCGGCTCCAGGTGGGCGAGGGCGGTGTTGAGGTCGTCCTTGGCCAGCGGCGGGAGCGCGGCGAGGCCGTCGAGGGTGCGGACGTCCGGGTGCCCGTCGTAGCGGCCGGCGAGTCCGGGCACGGTCCGCAGGCGGTCGAGCGTGCGCCGGGCGACGGACAGGCGCGGGGCGGCTTCCTCCGGCAGGAGGGAGAAGGAGGTCATCGGAGATCCGTCCGGTGGTCGAGGGTCAGCGGCCGGGCGCCGTCGGCGAGCCACTTGGCGTGGCCGTCGCGGTAGGCGGTGAACCGGGCGCGGGTGACGTCCCGCTGGAGGGTGCGGTGCGGGTCGGTGTGGTCGGGGGCGATGACGCCGTCGGGTTCGAGTTCGGAGAACCAGTACGTCGTGCCGTCGTGCAGGAAGTCGACGCAGAAGAACGGGATCGGCAGCTTCTCGGCGAAGTAGCGGGTGGCTTCGGCGAGTTCGGGCGGCACGGGCGGGAACTCCATGCTGCCGCCGCGGCTCGCGTTGGCCACCGGGGAGCCGGCCTCGGGGGTGCGCTTCAGCACCGCGTACGGCTCGCCGTCGACGACGTAGACGCGGTAGTCGACGGTGCCGTCCCCGAGGTACGGCTGCACGACGAGCGTCGTGTCGCCGCCCTGGGCGAGGCTGGCCAGGCCCCGGACGTCCTCCGGGCCGCGGGCCAGGTTGATCCCGCCCCCGCCGCACCAGCCGGACGGCTTGACGATCGCCGGGTACGTCATGCCGCCGAGCGCCACCTCGTACTCGTGCTTGCCGATGTCCCGCCCGGTGCCGATCCGGACGGTCGGGATCGTCGGGACCGGGGAGCCTGCCAGGTAGAGGAGGGTGGCGAGCTTGTCGTTGCCGATCAGCGACACCTGCGGCGGGAACGGCAGGTAGAAGCCGGCCTGTTCGAGCACCGCGTAGAGCGCGTACTGGTTGAAGACGTCCATCGACTGGTACGGCAAGGAGTAGAGCGCGGTGATGAACAGCGTGTCCTCGGGGGTCACGGGTTCCTCGTCGACGTAGACGCGCGGGCGGCCGGGGCCGGTGGCGTCGACGCTGACGGACTCCGGGGCGTTCCTCGTCCAGCGCAGGCCGAGGTCGGCTGCGCACTCGGCGTAGAGGTCCCAGAAGAAGGGGTGCCACAGCGCGGCCATCCGGGAGGACTCCCGGTCGGGGAAGATCCAGCACAGCCGGCGCAACGGGCCGTCGGGCGTGGGGGACTCGCTCATCGTGCTCCTCGCGGTTCGAGAAGTTCTGGCCGTGCGGACCCGGTGGCCGGGCCGGACCACCAGCGCCGGCCGGCCTCGGGCAGGGTGTCCACCGGGTCGTAGAAGGGGAAGCGACGGTCGAGCGGGGCGTCCGTGCCCCCGTCGCCGGACTCCACGCTCGTGCGGTAGTTCTTCGTCCAGTACGAGATCCCGCGCTCGCGGTCGTAGGCCACCGCCTGGTGCACCCAGCGCTTGCCGACGTGCGGCACGTCGCACACGATGCGCGGGGTGGCGTAGCCGGGCAGGTAGCCCATGATCGCCTCCTGGAGGCGCTGGGCCTGGTGCAGCGGGGTCCGCCAGTGTTCGGCGTTGGGGATCATGTCGCAGAGGTAGAAGTAGTACGGCAGGATGTTCGCCTCGCCCTGGAGGGCGAAGCAGAGGTCCAGCAGGGCCTCCGGGGTCGCGTTGACGCCGCGCATGAGGACGCCCTGGTTGCGCACGTCCCGCACGCCCGCGTCGAGCAGCGCCCGGGCGGCCTCGGCGACCAGCGGGGTCACCGACTGCACGTGGTTGGCGTGGGTGTGCACGGCCAGGCTGACGGCGCGGCGGGCCGCGACCGCCGCCACCCGGGCGAGTCCGTCCAGCACCTGCGGCTGGAGCCAGTGCTGGGGCAGGCCGACCACGGCCTTGCTGGCGAGCCGGACGTCCCGCACCGAGCCGAGGTCCAGCAGCCGCAGCAGGAAGGACTCCAGGCGCGGCCAGGGCACGTTGGCGAGGTCGCCGCCGGAGACGACGACGTCGCGCACGGACGGGGTGCGTTTGAGGTAGTCGAGCATCTGCTCCTGGCGGTCCGCGGGGCGCAGTGCCAGGCGGGCCTTGGTGACCTGCGGGGTCGAGGTGCCGACGAGGTCCATCCGGGTGCACTGGCCGCAGTACTGCGGGCAGGTGGAGGTCAGTTCGGCGAGGACCTTGGTGGGGTAGCGGTGGGTGAGGCCCTCGACCGCCCACATGTCGGTCTCGTGCAGGGAGTCGCGCTCGGCCAGCGGGTGGCTGGGCCAGCGCGGGTGCCGGTCGCTGCGCACGGGCAGCATGTAGCGGCGGACGGGGTCGGCCAGGAACGCGTCGGTGAACGGGCCGGGCCGGGCCGGTGCGTGCGGGGCCATGGTGTTGAGCACGTGCGGCGGCAGGAGCATCGCCATGGTGGCGAACCCGGCCTGGTCGGCGGCGAGTTCGTCGTAGAAGCGGTCGTCGAGGAGGGTGCCGGCGAGGGCCCGCAGCTGCCGGGCGTTCTTGACCGAGTGGGCGCGCTGCCACTGGGGGTCGCGCCACTGGGCGGCGGTCACGTCGCGCCAGCCGGGCAGGCGGCGCCAGTCCGGCTCGGCGAGCGCGGTGCGGGTGTACTGGTACGGCTGGCGGATCACGTGGTGGTCCATGGCCGGGCTACGGGCGGGCGAGGAGGGCGGCGTGCCGGGTGCGCAGCTCGCGCTTGAGCACCTTCCCGGTGGGCCCGAGCGGGAAGTCCCCGGGCGTCCGGGCGATCCGGACGGCGGCGAGCGGGGCGAGACCGGCGGCGGCCAGGGCCCGGTTGGCGGCCGCCTGGACCTCGTCGGGGCCGCTCGCCTCGGCGTCCGCCTGCAACTGGACGACTGCGAGCGGTAGTTGGCCGCGTTCGGCGGGGACGCCGATCACCGAGCAGTCCCGCACGAGGTCGGCGCAGTCGGCGAGCAGCACCTCCTCGACCGGGAGGCTGTGGACGGGGCCGTCCGCGGTGTCGATGACGTCCACCGTCCGGTCGAGGTGGTAGAAGCGGCCGTCGGCGTCGCGGCGGGCGACGTCGCCGGTGAGCCAGTAGCCGTTCAGCTCGAAGGAGGCGGTCAGCCGGGGGTCGTTCCAGTAGCCGGGGGTCAGCGAGGGGGACACGACGCCCAGCAGCCCGACCTCGCCGTCCGGGAGTTCGGTGCCGTCGAGGCCGAGCACGGCGGCCTTCTCGACGACCTCCAGCGGCTTGCCGATGCAGCGGTCGTCGCGGGCGCTCTCGGGTGTGGTGATCTGGCCGAACAGCGCCATGCCCATCTCGGAGGATCCGAGGCCGTCGATGAACTGCGAACCGGGCAAGGCGGGTTGCTCGGCCCGCTCCTGCGGCAGCAGCCAGGGCCGGATCAGCCCGGCCGGCCGTTCGCCGAGCGTCACCAGGCGGCGGATGTGCCCGTGGTGGGCGCTGTCGCCGGTGTTGAACCAGGAGTGCACCTTCGCGGCCCCGCGCACGGGCAGTTCGCCGGTCGCGAGCTCGACGAAGGTGCGCGGGAAGGAGGCGACCATGGTCGGCCGGAACGCCTCCATGACCGGCTCGACGGCCGCGCGCCGCCAGTCGGACATGACGACGGTCGGCAGCCCGAGCAGGACGGCGGTGAGGAAGTAGCTCAGGCCGCCCGCGTGGGTGTGCGGCATGAGCGACATCAGCCGGTCGTACGGCTCGGCCGGGAAGCGCACCATGCGCGGCTGCTTGCCGTCCCAGAACCCGCGGTGGGAGAGCATCGTGGACTTCGGGGTGCCGGTGGTGCCGGAGGAGTGGATCAGTGCGACGACGTCGTCCGGGCCGTGCCGGTGCGGGTACGCCGAGGGCAGCCCGGCCCGGTCGGCGTCGAACGCGCGCACCTCGGCGGCGAGGGCGAGGAAGCGCGGGCGGCGCTGCGGGTCCTCGCGGTAGGCGGCGGCGAGCCGGGTGGTGTCGTCCGCGACGACGCCGACCACGCCGACGTGGTCGAGGTAGCGGACCAGCACGTCGTGCCGCAGCGCGTCGTTGACCAGTGCGGGGACGGCGCCGAGCGCGGTGAGCGCGAGGAAGTGCAGCAGCGGTTCCAGGCCCTCGCCGACGACGACCGCCACCGGCTCGCCGGGGCGCACGCCGTTGGCGTGGTACCAGGCGGCGTAGCGGTCGCGCAGGGCGGCGAGGTCGAGCAGGCTGTGGCCGCGCAGCACGACCTCGCCGCGGTGGTCGGTGCGGTGGGTGAAGACGAACGGGACCGTGCGGTGCGGGTTGGCCGCGAGGGCGTGGTCCAGGAAGTTGCCCGCGCCGAGGGCGGGTTCGGCCATCAGCCGCTCTCTGGCGGCGAGCGGGGCGACGGAACTGTGGTCGTTCATGGCGGTCTCCCGACGTGGGGTGCCGGGCGCGCGGCTCTCGTGGAGCCGGTGCCGGGCGGAAGGGGTGTGGATCAGGGCCGGGCGAGGATCTCGGCGGCGGCGCGGTGGCCGGAGCGGATCGCGCCCTCCATGAGCCCGAAGTAGGCGGTGCTGGTCTCGGTGCCGGCGAAGTGCACCCGGCCGTGCGGGGCGGTGAGCACAGGGCCGTGCGCGAGCCAGTCGCCGGGGCCGAGCAGGGCGGCGTAACAGCCTTGGCTGTACGGCTCGTTGACCCAGTCGGTGACGTGGCAGGCGAGGGGCTCGGGCAGCATGGGGAACAGCTGCGCGGCCTGTCGGACGGCCGCCTCGCGCTGTTCCCCGGCGCTGAGGGCGGCGAAGCGGTGCGCTTCGGCGCCGGTGACGAAGCCGGTGAGGACGCCCGGTCCGCCCTCGGGCGGGGTGTCGTCCACGGTGGAGAGCAGCGGGCCGCGGGCGTTGACCGACCAGCCGGACAGGCCGTGGTCGCGCCAGAGCGGCGCGGGGTAGACCAGGCTCGCCTTGATCGCGCAGCCGCGCGCGGTGCGTTCGCCGGCCCGGTGCGGCGGCGGCCCGGGGCGGTGCTCGATCGCGTCGGCGAGCAGTGGCGGCAGCGCCAGCACGGCGACGTCCGCGCGATAACTCCCTTGATCGGTACGGACGGTGACCCGGTCCGCATCCTGGTGCACGGCCCGGACGGGTTCGCCGAGCCGCACCCGCGCGCCGAGCCGCTCGGCCAGCCGCTCGCACACCTGGTGCGCGCCGCCGGCGACCCGGTCCTGCTGGGCGCCGCCCTCGAACGCGTTGAGGTAGCGCAGTCCGCCGCCGGAGCGCAGGTAGAACGCCATGTGCAGGACGGAGAGGTCGGCCGGGTCGGCGGCCATCATCTCGCCGAGGAAGAGCGGGAAGAAGAGCCGGGCGTCGGGGTGGGCGAGGTGCTGCTCGGCCCACTCGGCGGCGGTGAGGGTGTCCAGGTGTTCGGCGCCGGGGGTGAGCCAGGGCTCCTCCGGCCGGACGGCGGAGGTGAGTTCGTCCAACTGCTCGAACAGGTCGCCGAGCGCGACGGCGTTCAGCGGCGGGAACCGGCCGTCCCGGGTGGCGTGTTCGCCGCCGAGGGCGAAGCGGCTGGCGCCGGGCATCGTCGTCGGCGCGGTCTTGAGGCCCAACTCGTCGATGAGGGACAGGAGTTCGGTGTGCCGTTCGCCGAGGTAGGCGGCTCCGCCGTCGATCCACCGGCCGGGGGCGACCTCGATGCCGTGCGTGCGCCCGCCGACGCGGTCCCTGGCCTCCAGGACGGTGACGTCGATCCCCTGCGCCGCAAGGCGATCGGCGGTGGTGAGGCCGGCGAGGCCGGCGCCGACGACGACGGCGGCCCGGGGGGTCACGCCGCCCCCGTGATTCTCCCGGCGAGGCCGGCCGGGGTGGGCTCGGCCAGGAACTCCTCGAAGGTCAGCTCGACGCCGTGGCCCCGCGCGACGGCGCTGAGCACCCGGGTGGCGATCAGCGAGTCGCCGCCGAGCTGGAAGAAGTCGGAGTCGGCCGTGACGTCCTCGCGCTGGAGGACGCGGCGGAAGATGGCCACGACGTCGTCGGGCGTGGCCGGGGTGGTGGTGTCAACGCTCAATGGGGGTCTCCTTCGACCTGGTCGTGGAGGTGGCAGGGGCCACGGGGTCAGACGGCGTAGCGGCGGTGGCAGCCGGCGCGGTCGACCTTGCCGCTCGCGGTGAGGACGAGCCGGGGCACGACGGTCACCCGGCTGGGTACGAGGTGGCCGGGCACGCGTTCCCGCAGGTGGGCCAGTAGTTCGGTGTCGAGGGTGGTGCTGTCGGCGTGGGGCCGCGGCACGACGTAGGCGACGAGGGCCGAGCGCCCCGCGAGGGTCGCCGCGGTGACGGCCGCGGCCGACACGCCGGGGTGGGCGGCCAGGTGGGCCTCGACCTCGGTCGGGTCGACCCGGACGCCGCGGATCTTCACCTCGCCGTCCAGGCGTCCCTCGTGGGTGAGGACGCCGCCGTCCCCGGCGGCGACGCGGTCGCCGGTGCGGTACCAGCGCTCGCCGTCGACGGTGGTGAAGCGTGCCGCCGTGGCCTCTGGCAGGCCGCGGTAGCCGAGGGCGACGGCCGGCCCGCCGATCATCAACTCGCCGTCGTCGCCGATGCGTTCGCGCACATGGGGGAGGGCCCGCCCGATCGGCGCCCGCGCGGTGCGGTCCCACGTGCGCCCGGGGGCGAGCGGGCCGTGCAGGTCCACGGCGTGCGTGATCATGGTGGTCTCGGTGCTGCCGTAGGTGTTGAGCAGCCGGATCCGCCCGGTGCGCAGCCGGCTCCAGTCGGCCAGCCGGGCGGGGCTGGCCGACTCGCCGCCGATCACCAGCAGCCGGACGCACTCGGGCAGGGTGAGCCCGTCCTCGGCGAGGTGGAGCACGAGTTCGTGCCAGAAGGCGGTCGGCAGGTCGAGGACGGTGACGCCTTCGTGCTCGACCATCCGCAGGAAGCGGGGGAACGAGCCGCTGTGCGCGTCGGGGTCGACGACCAGCGCGGCGCCGGTGGCGAGGGTCGGCAGGATCTCCTCGAAGCAGGTGTCCCAGTTGAGGGAGGCGAACTGGAGCACGCGGTCGTCCGGCGTGAGGCCGAACAGCTCGCGCAGGGAGGGGACCGTCGCCGCGAGTGCGCGACGGGGAGTGACGACGGGTTTCGGCTGCCCGGTCGAACCCGACGTGAAGAGAATGTACGCCGGCCGTTCCCCGGCGTCCTCGGTGGCGCTCTCGGCGCGTTGTGCGGAGCCCGGCTCCGGCGGGTCCCCGGGGAATTCCCGGGCCTCGGGTAACTCGACCGAAGGAAGCCCGACTTGGGGTGACAGGGCGGTTCCGGTGACGACTGCCGAGCGGCACTCGGCCGCGGTTGTCATGGCCTCCTGGCGAGGCCCCGGAAATGCCGGATCGACCGGGCAATAGGCGCCGCCGGCGGCGAGGACGCCGAGCAGCGCGACAACGGTTTCCGGTGTGTGCACGGCCGGTACGGCGACCGTGCCCGGATCGGTGCCCAGGCGCGTGGCCAGGGCGTTCGCCGACTCGTGGAGCCGGCGGTAGGTCAGGGCGCGTCCACGGTGGACGATCGCCGGACGGTCGGGATATCGACGTGCCATTTCGATGAACACGTCGAACAGGTCGGGGACGACCTGGAGGGTACCGCGAATATTTGACATGCCCGCCCCAAATGACGCTCAGAAGTGCTCATCCGTGCTCGGCGAACGGCGACTCTACCTTCGAACATGCGTGGGGACAATGTCCGTTGGGAATGTTCTTCGAGGGGGGTGTGGGCGAACTGTGAATCCAGGCCCGATACTTCGGCGGTTCGGGTGGGGAAGGGTCCGGCCGGGCGACCGGGGAGTGGTGGTGCGGTGACGGAGCGTCGCCGATCCGACGAGGCGTCAGGACCTGAGCGGGGCCGACCACATGAGCCGGGTGCCGCCGCCCTCGGCCGTGCTCGCCTCGAACGTGCCGCCCACCCGCTCGGCCCGCTCGGCGAGGTTGCGCAGCCCGCTGCGCCGGCCGCCCTCCGGCAGACCCGCGCCGTCGTCCACGACGGTCAGCGAGACCCGCCCGGCGATCGCGCGGAGCGTCACCTCGACCCGGCCCGCCCCGGCGTGCCGGGCGGCGTTGCTCAGCGCCTCGCCGAGCACCGCGACCACGTGCTCGGCCAGCTCCTGCGGCACGTCGGTGTCGAGGAGGCCCTCCATGCTCAGCCGGGGCGGGAAGCCGAGCGTCGCCTGCGCCTCGGTGACGGCGCGCGTGGTGCGCGCCCGCAGGCCGCGGTCGGGCTCGCTGTGGGCCCGCAGGCCGAAGATCGTCGAACGGATGATCTTGATGGTCTCGTCCAGGTCCGCGACCGCCCGCCCGACCCGGTCGGCCGCCGCCGGGCTGTCGATCAGCCGGCCCGCGCTCTGCAGCGTCATCCCGGTCGCGAACAGCCGCTGGATCGCCAGGTCGTGCAGGTCCCGGGCGATCCGGTCGCGGTCCTCCAGCAGCGTCAACTGCTCGGCGTCGCGTCGTCGTTCGGCCAGTTCGAGGGCGAGCGCGGCCTGGTCCGCGAAACCCAGCAGCGGGCCCGTCTCGGCCGCGCTGAAGGCCGGCTGCCCGGCCGCCCGCGCGAGCAGCAGCACGCCCCGCCCGTACCCCGAGCCGGTGCCCAGCGGCACCGCGACCGCCGGCCCGAGCCCGTCGAACCGCCCGGCCGGGCCCGCCGGATACCGTCCGTCGCAGGCCAGCCCGTCACTGGTCACCGGCGAACCGGACGCGTACGCCGCCCCCGACAGCGTGCCGTCCACCGGCACCGTGACCCCCAGTCGCTCGGCCGGCGTGCCACCCAGCGCGACCTCGACCGCCAGCTCCTGTGCCCGCTCGCCCGGCTCGGCCGGCGCCATCGACACGTCCGCCAGCTCGGCGCCGGCGATCTCCCGCGCCCGGCGGGCGATCAGCTCCACCACCGCCAGGCGTGGCGCGCCGGACAGCAGGCTCCGGGTGATCTCCGCGCTCGCCCGCAGCCAGCGCTGCTGGCGCTGCGCCTCCTCGTACAGCCGCGCGTTGTCGATCGCGACCCCGGCCGCGACGGCCAGCGTCGAGATCACCGCCTCGTCGTCCGCGTCGAAGTCCAGGCCGCCGCGCTTGTCGGTGAGGTACAGGTTCCCGAACACCTCCCCGCGCACCCGCACCGGCACCCCGAGGAAGGTGGTCATCGGCGGGTGGCCGGGCGGGAACCCGGCCGAGGCCGGGTGGTCCGACAGCATCGGGCAGCGCAGCGGGCGCGGGTCGCGGATCAGCTCGCCGAGGATGCCCCGGCCGGACGGCGGCGGGCCGATCTCGGCGATCTCCCCGTCCGTCATCCCGACCGTGCGGAACTCGGACAGCGAGTGCCCGTCCGCGCCGATCACGCCGAGCGCGGCGTAGCGGGCGTCCACCAGGTCGGCGGCGGCCTCGACGATCCGGTGCAGCGCCTGGGCGAGGTCCAGCTCCCGGCCGACCGCGAGCACCGCCTCCAGCAAGCTGTGCACGCGGTCCTGGGTGCCGCGGGCCGCGTCGATGCGCCACTGGAGCTCTTCCAGCGGCTCGTCCAGCCGCAGCCGGGGCATCCGCGCGCCGCCGCCGGCCGCGGGGGTGCCGTCCGCCGGAATCCCCTGCGCGCCGCCCACCCCGTACTCCTCCAGTCGCCCGCCGCACCCCGGGTCAGAAGCGCCCTGACCGGGAGGATTGTCGGATTCACCGTAGTGCCCGGGTGTCGCCCCGCCGCACCCCGGGGTCGCCCGTAGGCTCCGTCGGGCGGGCCTTTCGTCCCGTCCCCGGGGGCCCTGCGGCCTCTGCCGCGCGGGCGGCGTGGCCGGAGAGGGTGGGGGAGCAGCGGACGGAACGTCAGCACACCCACCGTCCGGCAACGGCCACCGAGGGAAGGACCTCCTGCCATGACGCCACTCGTACTCGCCGGGGTCGACGGCTCGACCGGCAGCGCCGCCGCCGCCCGCTGGGCCGCCGGGGAGGCGGAACGCCGCGGGGTGCCGCTGCGCCTGGTGCACGCCTGGCCGTGGCTCACCGACGGCCGCAACGCCATGGCCGAGCCCGACCACCTGCCGGCCGTCGCCGAGCGCGTCCTCGCCGACGCCGCCGCCGAGCTGCGCGCCGCCCACCCCGGCCTCGACGTGCGGACGGACGTCGTGCTCGACGCGCCCGTCGACGGCCTGGTCGCCGCCGCCGAGGACGCCGGCCTGCTCGTGGTCGGCTCGCGCGGGCTCGGGGGCTTCGCCGGGCTGATGCTCGGCTCCGTCGGCATGGCCGTGGCGGCGCGCAGCAGTGTGCCGGTGGTCGTGGTGCGTGAGCGGCAGGAGGGTGCGGGCGGGTCGGACGTCGTGGTCGGCGTCGACGTCCAGGAGCCGGACGAGGGCGTCCTCGGCTTCGCGTTCGCCGAGGCCGCCCGGCGCCGGGCGCGGGTGCGGGCGGTGCACGGCTGGGACCTGCCGCCGGTGTTCGCGTACGCGGGCTGGGTGCCGCAGGCCGCGGAGATCTCCCAACTGGAGGCGACGGAGGAGAAGATGCTCTCCCTCGCCCTGGCCGGGCAGCGGGAGCTGCACCCCGGCGTGGAGGTGGTCGAGGAGGTCCGGCTGGGCGCGGCCGGGGCACTCGTCGAGGCCTCGGCGGGCGCGGCGCTGGTGGTCGTCGGCCGCAAGCGCCGCAGGGTCGACCTCGGCCCGCGCCTCGGCCGCATCGCGCACGCGGTGCTGCACCACGCCAAGGCGCCGGTGGCGGTCGTCCCGCACGGGTGATCCGGACGGAGGCGGCGGGCCCGCGGCCCGCCGCCCCCTCGGTCACGGCCGTGAACCCGGCGGCCGCACCTGGGCCTTGAGCCGGAGGTCCGGGCTGTGCCGGAACGTGAGCGTGAAGTCCACCCACTGGCCCGCCCGCAGCGGTGGCGGCGCGGCCATCATCAGGTCGGAGTCCTCCGGGGACAGCACCAGCTCGCCGCGCGCCGGCACCGGCAGCGCGGTCACGGCCTCCCACCGCCCGGCCGCGCCCTGGTGCAGGTGCCGCTTCAGTGTGATCGGGCCGCCGAACTCCCAACTCGCACCGGTCAGTTCGTCCGGTATGTCGCCGGGGTTGCGGATCGTGAAGAACGCCGTCGTGGCCGGCGCGGCCCCCGCCGTCGGCAGCAGCACCCACCCGTCCCCGGTGGCCTCGACCGGCCGGGGACGCCCGGCGCCGCCGACGGCCGTCCAGCCGCTCAGCAGGACGAGCGCCAGCACCGCCGCCCCGACGGGCGGGCCGACCACCTTGAGCCGCTCGATCATCACCGCCGGTCCCCCTTCCGGGTGTTGCCGCGTCCGGGCTGCCACGTGCGCAGCCGCAGGCTGTTGCCCACCACGAGCAGTGAACTGAGCGACATCGCGACCGCCGCCAGCATCGGGTTCAGCAGCCCGACGGCCGCCAGCGGGATGAGCACGACGTTGTAGCCGAACGCCCACAGCAGGTTCGTCCGGATCGTGCCCAGCGTGCGCCGGGCCAGGCGGACGGCGTCCACCACGGCCTCGATGTCGCCTCGCACCAGCGTGAGCCCGGCCGCGCCGATCGCGGCGTCGCTGCCCGAGGCCAGCGCGACCCCGAGGTCCGCCGAGGCCAGCGCCACCGCGTCGTTGACGCCGTCGCCGACCACCGCCGTCGTCCGCCCGGCGGCCTTCAGCTCGGCCACCACCTCGGCCTTGCGCTCCGGCGACGCCGAGGCGTGCACCCGCTCGATGCCGAGCTCGTCCGCCACCGCCCGGGCCGCGCCGGGGCCGTCGCCGGTGAGCAGGACCGTCTCCAGGCCCATCCCGCGCAGCCGGTGCAGCGCCCGCCAGCTGCCGGAGCGCACGGTGTCGCCGACGGCGAGGACGGCCTCCGCCCGGCCGTCGAGCTCCACGACCACGGCCGTACGGCCCGCCCGGCCGGCCTCGGCGACCGCCTCCGCGAGGACCGGCGGGAGGTCGACGGCATCCGGACGGACCACCCGCACCGCCCGGTCCTCGACCGTCCCGGCCACCCCGACCCCGGCCGTCGCCCGGAAACCGCTCACCGGCGGCAGTTCCCCGCACCGCTCCCTGGCCGCCGCCGCGACGGCCCGCCCGATCGGGTGCTCCGACCGGTGCTCCACCGCACCGGCCAGCCGCAGCGCCTCGGCCGCCTCCTGGTCGACGTCGTCGACCGTGGTGACCGCCGCGAGCCGCATCCGCCCGGTGGTCAGCGTCCCGGTCTTGTCCAGCACCACGGTGTCGACCCGCCGCAGGCTCTCCAGCACCTCGGGCCCGCGCACCAGCACGCCGAGCTCCGCGCCCCGCCCGGTCGCCGCGAGCAGCGCCGTCGGCGTCGCCAGCCCCAGCGCGCACGGGCAGGCCACCACGAGCACCGCGACCGCCGCCGTCACCGCCGCCTGCGGGGCCGCGCCCGCGCCCAGCCAGAAGCCCAGCACGCTCACCGCGACCGCCAGCACGCACGGCACGAACACCCCGGCCACCGCGTCCGCGAGCCGCTGCGCCCGTGCCTTGCCCGCCTGGGCGTCGGCCACCAGGGCGGTGATCCGGGCGAGCTGGGTGTCCGCGCCGACCGCCGTCGCCCGCACCACGAGGGCGCCGCCGACGTTCACCGTCGCGCCCGCCACCCGGTCCCCGGGGCCGACCTCGACCGGCACGCTCTCGCCGGTCAGCAGGCTCAGGTCGAGCGCCGAACCGCCCTCGACCACCACGCCGTCGGTGGCCACCCGCTCACCCGGCCGCACCACGAACTCCTGCCCCGGAAGCAGCAGTTCGATCGGCACCAGCCGTTCCTCGCCGCCCTCCCGGACGCACACCTCCTTCGCGCCCAGCTCGGCCAGCGCCCGCAGCGCCGAACCACTGCGCCGCCGCACCCGGCCCTCCAGCAGCCGCCCGGCCAGCACGAACAGCGGGACGCCGACGGCCGCCTCCAGGTACACGTGCGCCGCGCCGCCGCCGTCGGCCGTCAGCGAGAACGGCATCCGCATGCCGATGGCACCCGCCCCGCCGAACAGCAGGGCGTACGCCGACCAGCCGAAGGACGCCAGCACCCCGAGGCTCACCAGCGTGTCCATCGTCGCCGCCGCGTGCCGCAGCCCTTGCCACGCCCGCCGGTGGAAGCCCGCCGAACCCCACGTCACCACCGGTATGGCCAGCCCGAAGCACACCCACTGCCAGGCCGGGAACTGCAGCGACGGCACCATCGACAGCACCAGCACGGGCACGGCCAGCAGTGCCGTCACCAGCAGCCGCCACCGCCCGTCCGATTCCTCCTCCGCCGGGCCGACGGCCGCCCCGGCCGCCACCGGCTCGGCCGTGTAGCCGGCCCGTTCGACGGCCGACACGAGCTCCTCGACGGCCACGCCGGCCGGGTGCAGCACCCGCGCCCGGCCGGTGGCCAGGTTCACCCCGGCCGACACGCCCTCGATCCTCGCCAGCCGCTTCTCCACCCGGCCCACGCACGCCGCGCAGGTCATCCCGCCGACCGCCAGGTCGGTGCTCACCAGCGCCCCGGCGCCGGCCCCCGCGACCGCGCTCACCGCATGCCTCCCATGTCGTGCCCGGACATCCCGGGCGAGCCGCCGCCCCCGACCCCGGGCGTCAGCCCCGGCGACACCGGCCCCGCCTGACGGCCCACGGCGTACGCCACCGCGAACACCACCACCAGCAGCAGGGCGAACCCCGCCAGCACACTCAACGGCCGGACTCCCGGCGACTTCGCACTCACCCCCCACCAGTCGGACGGCGAACCGGAGTGGTTCCCGTACGGTTCGAAGTCCGCGGAAATCGCCCGCGACGGCCCGGTCCCGGTGCCGGTGCGGGGGGTGGCGGCCGGCCGGCCCGGGAGCAGCCGCGGGTCCACTCGAACGGGTGTGCAGGTCTCGCCGTCCCGCCGCCGCGCCCCGAAGCATGGGGTGCAGGACACGCCGAGCGAGAAGAGGCAACCTGCCGTGCGCGAACTCCACACCCACCCGGGCCCCCGCCGCCGGACGGCCCCCCGCGTGGTCGCCCTGACCGCGATGCTGGCCGCCGGGGGCGTCCTGGCGGCGGCGTGCAGCAGCTCGTCGACCAACCCGTCGATCGTGCGCACCTCGGGCCCCTCGCCCGCCGAGTCCGCCGCGGCCACCGAGTCCGCCTCGCCCTCGGCGAGCGCTTCGCCGTCCCCCGGGCCCGAGGCCGCCGCCTCGTCGGCCGCGGCGGCGGCCGCCTTCGCCGCGTCCGTCTCCGCCCAGCAGGCGATGGCCCACGACAAGGCCGTCTCCGCCCTCGCCCAGGCCCCCAACGGCGGCAACGCCCTCGGCGCGGTCACGATCACCGGCGTCCCGCTCGCGGACACCGGCGGCCTGCCGGCCGTCGTGGTGACCATCCGCAACAACGGCCTGGACACCGCCTCCTACGCCGTGCAGGTCGACTTCACCGACACCAACGGCATGACGGTCGACAGCACCGTCGTGGGCGCCGAGAACGTCCCGCGCGACGAGTTGGCGTCCCCCGTGGCGTTCAGCAGCCACACCGAGCAGCGGCTGGTCCCGGTGGTGGTGAAGGCCGTCCGGTACTGACCGGCCGACCGTCCTCAGGGCCGGACGGACCGCGGCCCGGTGACGTCGGCGCCGAGCGCACCGACCCGGGCCCGCAGCTCGCGGTCGGCGGTGACGACCAGGCAGTCCCGGTCCGGCCGCTCGGCCCTGGCAGCCCGGACCACCTCGACGATCAGGTCGTCGCCGCTCCCCGCGGCGGCGACCACCCGGACCCCGGGCACCTCCGCCACGCCGCGCGCCGCGCCCTCGACCACCAGCACCACGTCCAGTGGCCCGGCCCGCCCGGGCAGCCCCCGCCCGGCGACGGGGACCAGCGCGTCGCGCAGCCGCTCGGCCGCCCCGCGCCGGTCCCGCCACCACCCGTCGGGCACCGACCCGACGACGTTCGCACCGTCCACGACCAGCAGCGGCACCGCGTTGTCACCCATGACCGGAAAGCCTGCCACGCCGGGCCCGCCCGCCGGTCGCACCCACGAGGGAAGTGGCCCATGCACACCCGCATCGACGAGATCGGCGACCGCATCTACCGCGTCTCGACGTACGTCCCGGAGATCGCGCCGCCCGCCGGCTTCACGTTCAACCAGTTCCTGGTCGACGCCGAGGAGCCGCTGCTCTTCCACACCGGCATGCGGGCGCTGTTCCCGGCCGTGTCGGAGGCGATCGGCCGCGTCGTGCCGCTGGAACGGCTGCGCTGGGTGACGTTCGGACACGTCGAGGCCGACGAGTGCGGGTCGATGAACGAGTTCCTGGCCGCCGCGCCGAACGCGCGGGTCGCGCACAACACGCTGGGCTGCCTGGTGTCGCTGAACGACCTCGCCGACCGCCCGCCGGTGCCGATGGACGACGGCGAGCCGCTGGACCTCGGCGACGTGCTCGACCTCGGCGGCCGGCGGGTGCGGCGGCGGGTGCGCAACCTCAACACCCCGCACGTGCCGCACGGCTGGGAGGCCCGCGTCCTCTTCGAGGAGCAGACCCGCACCCTCTTCTGCGGGGACCTCTTCACCCACCTCGGCGACGGCCCGCCCGTCACCGACGGGGACCTCGTCGAGGCGGCCCTCGAATCCGAGCGGCTGTTCCGCCAGACGTCCTGCCTGACCGCCGCCGCGACGACGCTGCGCGCCCTCGCCGAACTCCGGCCGCGCACGCTCGCCGTGATGCACGGCTCGTCCTTCCACGGCGACGGCGCCGCCGCGCTGAACGGCCTGGCGGACGCGCTGGAGCAGCGGTTCGGCCCGGAGTCCGACTTCGTCGGCCTGCCCAGCGTCCTCGCGGACCCGCACCCGTAGGCGGCTCAGTCGTTCAGGGTGATCCGGATCCCGACCGTGCCGCGCTCGCCGCGCCGGATGCGGCTGCCGAGCAGGGTGAGCACGCCCAGCAGGCCGTACTTCTGGCGCAGCAGCGTGCGGTAGGCGGCGGTCCGCTCGGGGCCGAGGAGTTCGGCGGTGGCGGGGTGCTGGTCACCGGTGGGGCGGCCCTTGACGTCGCAGGGGCCGACGAGGACGTCCGCGCGGTTGCGGATCCGCTTGACCTTCCAGGAGTCCGCGACGGTCCAGACGCCGAGCGCGTCGCCGTCGCGGACCACCCAGACCGGGGTCGGCACGGTGGTGCCGTCCTTCTTGTAGGTGGTGACGAGCAGGTAGCTGCCGGAGGACAGCTCGACGATCCGGGCGAGCCGTTCCCGCGAGGCGGGGTCAGGGGTGGTCATGGCCGGAAGTCTAGGACGAGCGGGGCGCCCACCTGCGCCGACGTCACCAGAACTCGGCCAGGGCGCTCTGCTTGAACGGTTCGGGCGACACGCTCACGCCCCCGGCGAACGGCCGGTCCAGCACCGGGACGAGCAGCAGGCTGAAGCCGATCAGCGCGGCGACCGAGCCGACGAACAGCAGCCTGGTCCGCCGGCTGCGGATGCCGTACAGCAACGTCAGCAGCATGATGACCACCGCGCCGCCGAGGATCAGGACCTGGAGCAGCGCCGGCAGTTCGTCGCGGCTGGCGAAGATCCGGGCGCGGCGCTGGCCGACCGCGTCGTTCAGGCTGTCCAGGGCCTCGGCGTAGAAGGCCTGCTGGGACTGGGTCTGCGGCTCGTAGGCGCGCAGCGCCGTGTACAAGTCGTCCACCTTGGCGGACGTCGCCGCGAAGTCGCCGTGCCCGGCGTTCATGAGCGGCCACTGCTGCTCGACGACGGCGTGCACGTAGTCCCGGACGGCGCCGTTGACGGTGGCCTGGGCGTCCGGCGGGAAGGCGCGGGCGTCACGGACGATCTGGGAGATCGACGTGGCCTCGGTGGCGACCACCTTCTGGGTGTCCTGGAACTGGGTCCACAGATTGACGATGACGAAGGCCAGGATGATCCCGTAGATCGCGCCGAACAGGGAGAGCACGACGCCGACCATGTCGTTGTTCTCGCCCTCCACGAGCCGGGGGAACCGGCGGGTGGCGAGCGTGCTGGCGGCGATGGCCAGCAGGACGGAGCCGCCGACCACCAGGAGGGTCAGCGTGACGGTCGAGAAGCTGTTGAGCAGCCACAGTTCCATGGAGCCCCCCGGGCTCAGCGGCGGGGGCGGGCGCTGTGGACGAGGGCGCGGGCGCGGCGGGCCAGACGGCGGCGGCCGGTGCCGGTGGAGCCCCGGGTGCCGGTGCAACCGCCGACGGCGGGGGAGTCGTGGGTGCTCGGGGTGGGCGGGCCCGCCGGTGTGGCCGTGGCGACCGCGCCGCGGCGGCGTGCGGCTGTGCGGCCCGCCGCCCACAGGACGAGGGCCGCGGCGAGGGCGGCGGCCGTCCACGCGGCGGGGCCGAGGCCGTGCCCCTCGTCCTGGGCGGCCTGCGGCTCGGCCCCGGCGGCGGGGGCGGTGCCCGCCGGGGTGCCGGGTGCGCCCGGGGCGCCCGGTGCGGTCACCGGCGCGGTGTCGTCGACGAGCCGGCCGACGGGCTGCACCTTGCCGGCGGCCGCGAAGCCCCAGTCGAGCAGGCTGGCCGCCTCGTCGTACACCTTGCCCTGGGCCTCGGGGTGCATGACCGTCACGAGGAGGGTCCGGCCGCCGCGCTCGGCGGCGCCGGTGAAGGTGGCGCCCGCGTTGGTGGTGTAGCCGTTCTTGACGCCGATCAGGCCCGGGTACTTGCCCAGCAGCCGGTCGGTGTTGGCGATGTCGAAGCTGGTGCGCTGCCCGGTGAGCTTGTCCAGCCCGCCGGGGAAGTGGGCGGTGCGGGTCGAGCAGTAGGAGCGGAAGTCGGCGATGCGCAGCCCGGCGCGCGCGAACAGGGTGAGGTCGTAGGCGGAGGAGACCTGTCCGTCCATGTCGTAGCCGTCGGGCGAGACGACCTTGGTGTCGCGGGCCTGGAGGGTGTTGGCGCGGGCCTGCATCTCGGCGACGGTCTGCGCGATGCCGCCGTTCATGTGGGCGAGCACGTGGACGGCGTCGTTGCCGGAGCTGAGGAAGACGCCCCGCCAGAGGTCCTCGACGCGGTAGGGCAGGTTCTCCTTGACGCCGACGAGGCTGCTCCCGGCGCCGAGGTTGGCCAGCTCGGCCTGGGTCACCTGGTGGACGTCGGCGCGGTCGAACTTCGTCATGACGGTGTCCGCGAACAGCATCTTCAGCGTGCTGGCCGGGGGCAGCGGCAGGTGGGCGTTCTGGGCGGCGAGCACCTCGCCCGTGCCGGCGTCGGCGACCACCCAGGAGCGCCCGCTGAGCGCGGTGGGGAGCGCGGGGGCGCCGGCGAGCGGGGCGACCTGGACGGCGGGGCGGCCGAGCCGCTCGCCGCCGACGACGGAGGTGGAGTCCTGTCCGGCCGCCGCCGGGGCGGTCGCGACGAGCACGAGGACGGACACGGCGGAGGCCGCGGCCAGCCTGCCCGCATGCGGTGACATCTGCTGCACACCGCGAACGTACCCGCGCCGCCGCCGGGCCGCCGTGCCTGCTGCTCCGTCCGGTGCCCGGGCTACGCGCCGTCCCCGCCCGGTTCGCCGCCACTTTGGTCGGTCGAGGTCGCGCCGAAAGTCGGATTACCGGGAGGAGCCGTGTTCCTAGGCTTCCGGTATGAAGACCCTGCTCGGCTACCTCGGTTTCGTCCTGATCCTCGGCGGTGCGACCGGCCTGCTCTCCGACCACCTCGGGGGCTTCCGGCTGTTCGGCTTCGTGCGCTTCCTCGTCCCGGCCGGGCACGAGACGGTCGGGTACGCGGTGCTGCTGGCGCTGGGCGTGCTGCTGGCGATCCCGGCGGCCCGGCGGGACTGAGCGGGGGAGGACGGTCAGGCGGACGGCGCCGCGATCCCGTCGAGGAGCACGGCGAGGCCGCTGCGGAAGCCCTCGCGGTCGCGCGCCTGCGGATCCGGGTCGCCGCCGCTCTCCAGGGCGGTCAGGAGCGGGAAGCGCTCCGCGAAGTCGGGCGCGAGTTCGGCGAGTTGGGCCGAGCGGGCGGTCCACCAGTCCGCGTCGGCCACGCCGGTCGCGGTCGCCGCGTCGCGGGCCTCGGCGGCCACGCCGGCCATCCCGCGGACGAACTGCCACAGCGCGCCGACGGCCCCGCGCAGCCGCCGGGCCGGCAGTCCGGCCGGCCGCAGGGCGCGCAACAGGGCCTCCATGGCGGCGAGTTCGGCCGGGCCCAGGACCGGGCGGGCCTGCGAGACCTGGAGCATCCAGGGGTGGCGCACATAGCAGGCGTGCAGCGCCTCGGCCCAGGCGGTGACGGCGGCCCGCCAGCCCCCGGAGCCGTCGGATTCCGCCGGCATTTCGGCGAGCGCCCGGTCATGCATCAGGTCCAGCAGTTCGGCCTTTCCCGGGACGTACGTGTAGAGCGCCATCGCGGTGCGGCCGAGCCGTTCGCCGACGGCCCGCATCGAGAGTGCGGCCATGCCCTCGGAATCGGCCACGGCCATTCCCGCCGACACGATCGCGTCCACGCTCAGACCGGGCTTGGGGCCGCTGCGCCCGGTGCGCGGGGCGGGTTCGGCGCCGGGGGCGCGCCACAGCAGGGACAGGGAGCGGCGGGCGTCGCCCTGCCCGGCGTACACGACCATTCCAGGAACTCCTTATGGTGTAAAGTAACCGCATCACGGCAACTCTTTATGTCGTAAGGTTACCAATCCGCGAGATTGGAAGGAGTTCCGCGTTGACCCTGCCCGTCACCTTCGTCGAGGTCGCCGCCGTCCGCCGGATCACGCCGCGCGCCGCCCGGGTCACGTTCGAGGCCGCCGCCCTCGACGACACCGTCGGCGGCGCGCCCGACCAGCAGGTGAAGCTCTGCTTCCCCCGCCCCGGCCAGGCCGAGCCGGTCCTTCCCGCCCAGGGCGACGACCCCATGGGCTGGTACCAGGCCTACCTGGCCATTCCCGAGGCCGAGCGCCCGCTGATGCGCAGCTTCACCGTCCGCCGCCGCGTCCCCGGCACCCGGCGGATCGAGATCGACTTCGTCCTGCACGGCGACACCGGGCCCGCGTCCGCGTGGGCGCTGCGCGCCGAACCCGGCGACCGGCTCGGCATGGTCGGCCCGTCCGAGCTGTACGCCCGGCAGGTCCCGCTCGCGGAGGCCGCCGCCACCGCCGACTGGATCCTCCTCGCCGGCGACGAGTCCGCACTGCCGGCGATCGCCACGCTAGCCGGGGCGCTGCCGGCCGGCGTCCGGGCGCTCGCGTTCGTCGAGGTCGCGGACGAGTCGGAGCGACAGCCGCTGGACGGACCGGCCGATCTGACCGTCCGCTGGCTGTACCGCGGCGGCGCCCGTCCGGGCGTCGTGCTGACCGAGGCGGTCCGGGCCGCCGAGCTGCCGGCGGGCACCCCGTTCGCGTGGCTGGCCGGCGAGGCGGACGCCGTCCGGGCGCTGCGCCGGTACCTGGTGGGGGAGCGCGGGGTGCCAAAGATATTTGTCGATTTCTCGGGTTATTGGCGCTACCGGCTCACCCAGGACGACGCGCCGACGGCCGAGGACCTGGCCGACGCTCAGGAAAAACTCACGATGTCCTGATTGCATCCGGTCGGGGTTCGTTTGTCCGGGCGTTCGCCGACGAACGCCCGGACCTCCCCGAACCCGGCGCGGGTGCCCATCCGTATCCCTGGCCGGAACGGCCCCTGTTTGGCCCGGTGCTGACAGGGAAGAGAGACAACCGGTCAGTAGCGCACCCGGGGCGCGGTCCGTTTTCGCCCGGTACCGGGTGGCGGTTGTTCGCCAGTGTCCGATGTTCGCCAGTGGGGTGAACGGGGATGATCAGGCACTGCTTCGCAGGTGAGAGCAGGGTAAAGGTCTGCGATGGCCGGATTTCCGTCCTGCATTTTACTTACCGATGGTCATTTTTACTTTTCGATGGGGAAATCCCCCCTTGTCGTGGTCGTGCCGGATGCGCTGGAATGCGTCCGCTGTCGGGACGCGCGGTCCGGAGCAACCACGCGGCCGACCAGGATCCGCGTAGGCTGGACCGTGCAACCTGACGTCTCATCAGACGAAAGGATGTCCATTGATCGGCTGGCGGAAATCCCAGCTAGCAGCCGCCGTCACGGTCACTGCCGCGTCCATGGTCCTCGGTTTCGGGACCACGGCGTTCGGCGCTCCGATCCCCGACACCACCAGCGCCCCCCAGGCGTCGGCGGACGGGGCCCCGGTGCCGGTGATCGTGATCCTCAAGGACCAGATAGCGGACGCCCCGGCCGACAACGGCCACGTGGGCGCACGCCAGCAGAAGACCGAGCACGCCCAGGCTCCGCTGCTGAACAAGGTCAAGGCCAACGGCGGCACCAACGTCAAGAGCTTCGTGCTCGGCAACGCCTTCTCGGCCACGGTCAGCCCGGCCCTGAAGGCGCAGCTCCAGGCCGACCCGGCCGTCGCCACCGTGGTGGCCGACGCCCCGGTCGCCGTCACCCCGGCCGTCGCCGCCAAGGCGAAGGCCGCCCAGGCCGCCGAGAGCGCGAAGGCGTCGACGGCCGCCGCGACCCCGAACGCCGTTACGGGCAGCAACGGCGCCCAGGCTCCCGAGGAGAACGCGACCAACACGGTCTGCCCCTCCGACCCGAGCAAGCCGCTGCTGGAGCCCGAGGGCCTCTACTCGACCCGCGTGGCCACCGGCAACGGCAAGGCCGGCGCGGCCGACCTGGCCACCGGCAAGGGCGTCAAGGTCGCCTACATCGCGGACGGCCTCGACCCCAACAACCCGGACTTCGTCCGGGCCGACGGCTCGCACGCCGTCGTCGACTACCAGGACTTCTCGGGCTCCGGCTGGGACTCCCCGACCGGTGGCGCGGAAGCCTTCGGCGACGCCTCGGCGGTCATCGCCCAGGGCCGCCAGGTCTACGACGTCGCGAACTTCGTGAACCAGACGGCGCACCCGCTGCCGGCCGGCTGCACCATCCGCGTCAAGGGCATCGCCCCGGACGCGGACCTCGTCGCCCTCAAGGCGGGTGGCGAGATGATGTCCAACTCGTCGATCCTGCAGGCGATCGACTACGCGGTGCGGGTCCAGCACGTCGACGTGCTGAACGAGTCCTTCGGCGGCAACCCGACGCCGGACTCCAGCGCCCACGACACCATCTCGCTCTTCAACGACGAGGCCGTCAAGGCCGGTGTCACGGTCTCCGTCTCCTCCGGCGACGCCGGCCTGAGCGGCACCGTCGGCTCCCCGGCCACCGACCCGAACGTCATCGCGGTCGGCGCCTCGACGGACAACCAGAACTACCAGCAGACCGGTTACGCGGGTGCCGGGTTCTCCAACAAGACCTGGAGCAACAACCGCATCTCCGCGCTGTCCTCGGGCGGCTTCACCCAGGCCGGCCGTTCGGTCGACCTGGTCGCCCCGGGTGAGTCGGACTGGGCCCTGTGCTCGACCGACGTCACCAAGTTCACCGACTGCGGCGGCTTCGGCGGCAAGGCCGCGGGCATCCAGTCCTTCGGTGGCACCTCGCAGGCCGCGCCGTTCGTGACCGGCGCCGCGGCCCTGGTCATCCAGGCCTACCGCGACACCCACGGCGGCGACTCGCCGTCCCCGGCCCTGGTGAAGAAGTTCATCACCGGCACCGCCACCGACCTCGGCGTCCCGGCCGAGGAGCAGGGCGCGGGTCTGCTGAACGTCCGCGGCGCCGTCGAGGCCGCCCGCGGCTACGACGACGGTGACGGCACGCCCGGCAGCAGCCAGGTCGTCGTGAACACCGGTCAGCTCGACATCGCCGGCGCCCCGGGCTCGACCCACACCGCCGACGTGAGCGTCACCAACACCAGTGACACCACCCAGACGGTCAGCGCCGCCACCCGCAGCTTCGCGCTGATGGGCAACAGCCAGCAGACCGTCAAGATGGACTCGGCCTCCACCGACACCTTCAAGTACGCCACCAACGGCGCCACCTGGGTGAAGCAGCAGGTCAAGATCACCGTTCCGGCCGGCGCCGACCGCCTCGCGGCGTCGATCGCCTGGCAGGGTGCGGCCAACCCGACCGTCAACGGTCCGGTCGTCCGCATGACGCTGCTCGACCCGAGCGGCCGCTTCGAGACCAACACCCGCCCGCAGGGCGGTGCCACCCCGGCCAACTTCGGCCTGGTGGACGTCCCGCACCCGGTCGCCGGCGACTGGACCGCGGTCCTCTACACCCCGCAGGGCAAGGGCGGCTACACCGGCCCGGTCCAGCTCGGCGCCACCTTCCAGCGCGCGGAGCCGGCCGGTACCGTGGGCCCGAACGTCGTCGACATCGAGCCGGGTGACACCAAGACCCTCAAGGTCCAGGTCACCACCCCGGCCACCAGCGGCGACTCCAGCGAGGCGGTCACCGTCTCCAGCTCCAACGGCCAGACCACCAGCGTCCCGGTCATCCTGCGCAGCCTCGTGCCGGTCACCAACGGCGACGGCGCCTTCTCCGGCACCATCACCGGCGGCAACGGCCGCAGCGGCTCGCCCACGCAGAGCTTCTCCTACGCGTTCGACGTCCCGAAGGGTCAGAAGGACCTTCGGGTCGGCGTCACCGTCAAGGACTCCAAGCTCCTCATGCAGGGCGCGCTCATCAGCCCGAACGGCACCCCGGTCGACATCGAGGGCAACGCCCTCCTCGACGCCCAGGGCAACCTGACCGGCACCGGCGCGGGCGTCTCGGCCACCGCGGTCAACCCGGCCGAGGGCCGCTGGCGCTTCGTGTTCAACGTGATCGGCTCGGTCAGCGGTCAGCAGCTCGGCCAGGACTTCGCGGGCACCATCGGCTTCAACAAGAACGTGGCCACCGCCGCGGGCCTGCCGACCGACGCGAAGACCAAGCTCGCCGCCAACAAGCCGGTGACCTTCCAGGTCAACTACACCAACAACACGGTGGCGACCCAGCAGATCGCGGCCGACGGTCGTCTCGACCGCCGCACCGACGTGAACCTGGTGCCGCAGGGCGCCTCGTCCGCCGTCACCCTGCCGCTGTCGCTGACCTCCTCGGTCCCGTCGTTCCTGGTTCCGCCGGGCACCGACCAGCTGAAGGGCGTGGCCGCGTCCACGACCCCGGCCCAGCTGGAGCTCAGCGCCACCACCGCCTCGCCGGACCTGTTCGGCGACCTGAAGAAGGCCCAGAACGGCTCGACCATCTCGGTCGTGACGTCCAACGGGACCGCCTCCCAGCCGGTCGTTCCCGGCCTGTGGGGCACCTTCCTCCAGCAGATCGGCCCGTTCTCCAACGCGGGCGCCCCGGCCGGTTCGGCCACCATCACCGCGACCGCCCACACCCTGGCGTTCGACCCGGCGCTGACCTCCAGCACCGGTGACATCTACGCCGCGTCGGTCAACGCCACGGCCCCGGCCGCCACCCCGGTGACCGTCGCCCCCGGCGCCACCGGCTCGCTGCAGGTGACCATCACCCCGACCGGCGCGAAGGGCAGCACCGTCCACGGTGTCCTGTACCTGGTGTCCGGCCCGACCGGTGTGGCCACCGCCAACAACAGCGTGAGCACCACCGGTGCGGTGCTGGCGGCCCTGCCGTACAGCTACACGGTGAACTGACCCACCGCGCACCACGTGCCGAGGCCGTCCCGGATTCCCGGGGCGGCCTCGGCCGCGTTTCCGGCCGGTACCGCTGGGCAGGGTCCGAACGAATGGCCGCAACGGATTCCGATGTCGAACAGGGGAGCGGGAGTTGAGCGACGCGATCAAGCACAGCCACGTCGAGGTGAACGGTGTGCGGCTGCACATCACCGAGCAGGGCGAGGGCCCGCTGGTGCTGCTGCTGCACGGGTTCCCGGAGAGCTGGTACTCCTGGCGGCACCAGTTCGCGCCGCTCGCCGCCGCCGGCTACCGGGTGGTCGCCCCCGACCAGCGCGGCTACGCGCGCAGTGAGCAGCCCGAGCGCATCGACGCGTACACCCTGCTGCACCTCGTCGGCGACGCGACGGCGCTGATCGGCGCGCTCGGCGCCGAGCAGGCCGTGGTGGTCGGCCACGACTGGGGCGCGCCGGTGGCGTGGGCCACGGCGGCGCTGCGGCCCGACCTCGTGCGCGGTGTCGCCGGGCTCAGCGTGCCGCCGCTGCCGAGCGGACCGCGCCCGCTCGCGGAGTCGCGCGCGCAGTTCGGCGACGGCTTCTACCAGAACTACTTCCAGGAGCCCGGCCGCGCCGACGCCGAGCTCGCGGCCGACCCGGCGTCCACCTTCCGCCGCGTCTACGCCGGCTCCGGGCCCGGCGCCGAGCCGGCCGTGTGGGTCGTCCCCGAAGGGCAGAAGCTGCTGGACACCGTCCCGGAGCCGGAGCGGCTGCCGGCCTGGATCACCGAGGCGGACATCGAGGCCTACGTGGCCGACTACGCGACCCACGGGGAGCGGGCGTTCACCGGCGGCCTCAACTGGTACCGCAACATCGACCGGAACAACGAGCTGATGGCGGCGTTCGCCGGCCGCCCGGTCCAGGCGCCCGCGCTGTTCGTGGTCGGCGAGCGGGACCTCGTCAACGCGATGGTCCCCCGGGACGTCCTGGAGCTCCTGCTGACCACCTTCACGCCCCGCCTCCACAAGCACGTCCGCCTGCCGGACACCGGCCACTGGACGCAGCAGGAGCGGCCGGCGGAGGTCACGGCGGCGCTGCTGGACTTCCTCGCGCACGTGGAGAACGGAGCTTCGGAGGGTTAGACGGGAAGCAGCCGGGCGATCAGTTCGCCCAGCCGGCGGGCGTTGCGGCAGGAGTGCATCTCCACGACGCCCGCGTAGGCGAGCGCGGCGGAGTCGCCGGTCGGCCAGAGCGCGGGCTGTTCGGGGTTGAGCCAGATGACCCGCCGCGCCCGGCCGGCGATCCGGCGCAGCGCGTCCAGGTTCGGGTCGCGGTGGTTGGTGCGGGCGTCGCCGAGGACCAGCACGCAGGTGCGCGGGCCGACCGCGTCCAGGTGCCGGTCGGCGAACCCGCCCAGCGCGGAGCCGTAGTCGCTGCTGCCGTGGTGGCCCATGACCCGGGCGTCGGTGAGGATCCGCGCGGCCAGCCGGGCCGGGTCGGTGCCGCCGCGCGCGAGCAGGTCGGTCACCTCGGCGGTGCGGTTCACGAACGCGAACACCCGGACCTTGCTGAACTGCTCGCTCATCGCCTGCACCAGCAGCATGGTGAAGTCGGCGAAGCCGGCCACCGAGCCGGACACGTCGCACAGCAGCACCAGCTCCGGCCGGGCCGGTCGGCGCAGCCGGTACGCCGGGCGCAGCGGCACCCCGCCGGTGGACAGCGAGCGGCGCAGGGTGCGGCGCAGGTCGATCTGCCCGCGCGCGGCGCGGCGGCGCCGGGCGGCCAGCCGGGTGGCCAGCTTGCGGGCCAACGGGTGGACGGTGCGCCGGAGTTCGGCGAGCTGGTCGCGGCCGGCGGCGAGGAAGTCGATCCGGTCGGCGGTCGGGGCGACGGCCCGTTCGGCGATCCGCTCGGCGCCGCGCAGCTCGGCGACGCGGCGGCGGGCCTCACCGGCGGCGAGGGCGCGGAAGTCCCGGATGCGGCGGCGGATCTCGTCGGCGAGGACGAGGTCGGAGACGTCGTGGGACGGGGCGCCGTTCGGCTCGCGCAGGGCGGCGAGGACGCGGGCGAGCAGCGTCTCGGGGGCGAGCCGGCCGAGCGCCTGGTGGGCCGACCAGCCGTCCGAGCCGGGGGTCGAGCCGGTGCCGTAGCGGCCGAAGGCCTCGACGGCCTCGCCCGCGAGCGCGGCGAGGGCGGCCCGGTCGTCGGCCGCGAGCGCGGCGGCGATGCGCTCGCGCAGCTCGTCCCGGACGGGGTCGGGGCGGCCGAAACGCGGTGCGTCGTCCTGCGGTTCGACGTGGCGCGCGGCCTCCGGGGTGCCGACGCCGAGTGGGAAGAACAGGTCGAACGTGGCGTCGAAGACGGCCCGTTGGCCGTCCGAGCGCAGCAGTGCGGCGGCCAGTCCGGCCCGCATCTGCTCGCGGTCGGCGAAGCCCAGGACGTCGAGCACGGCCGCCGCGTCCACCGTCTCGGCCGGGCCGATCCGCAGGCCGTGCCCGCGCAGGGCGCGGACCAGGCCGGTGAGGCGGGCGGCGGTGTCCTGCGGACCCGGGGGGTGCTGGGCGCTCATACGGCGGTGAGCTTCTCGGCGGCCTTCCGCACGTCGTCCTGGTGCTTGAGGATCACCCCGAGGGTGTCCCGGACCACCGCCTCGTCCAGCGTGTCCGCACCGAGGGCGAGCAGCGTGCGCGCCCAGTCGATCGTCTCCGCGACGGACGGTGCCTTGCGCAGCTCCATCGCGCGCAGCGCGCCGACCACCCGCACGAGCGACGCGGCGAGCGTCTCGTCCAGGCCCGGCACCTTGGCGCGGACGATCCGGCGCTCCAACTCGGCGTCCGGGTAGTCGAGGTGGAGGAAGAGGCAGCGCCGCCGCAGTGCCTCCGACAGCTCGCGGGTGGCGTTTGAGGTGAGCAGCACGAAGGGCCGGCGGGTCGCCGTGATGGTGCCGAGCTCGGGCACCGTCACCTGGAAGTCGCTGAGCACCTCCAGCAGCAGCGCCTCGACCTCGACGTCGGCCTTGTCCATCTCGTCGACCAGCAGCACCGTCGGCTCGGCACCGCGGATCGCCGTCAGCAGGGGCCGGGTGAGCAGGAACTCCTCGCCGAAGATGTCGGTGCGCGCCTCGTCCCAGCCCTCGTCGCGTCCGGCGGTGATCCGCAGCAGCTGCTTGGCGTGGTTCCACTCGTAGAGGGCGCGGGACTCGTCGATGCCTTCATAACACTGCAGCCGAACCAGTCGGGCACGACCGATTTCGGCCACCGCCTTCGCCAGTTCCGTCTTCCCCACCCCGGCCGGCCCCTCGACGAGCAGCGGCTTGCCGAGCCGGTCGGCGAGGAACACCGTCGTCGCCACCGCCGTGGACGCGAGGTACCCGACACCGGCCAACTGCGCTGCGGCGTCCGCCACCGACGTGAAGAACCCCGTCCCGTCGCTGTTCATTCCCGCTCCGCCTCCACTCGCGCCGACCGTCCGCCAGCACCCTACCGGCCGGTCACTTCGCTGTCGCGGGGTCGACTGGGGAGGTGTACGAACCGGGCGAGGCGGACGAATCCCTCCTTTGCCATCAGTTGGCTTGATCTATTGCGTGTTTATGTCGTCCAAGGCCGAATCACGTCGCGAATCAGCCAGTTGGCATGCGATCAAGACGAACTCTCCCCGCCCCTTCTTTCGGGCAATTTCGGCACTAGGCTTCCTCCGGGCATCGGGGCAACGGCCCTGGTGACAGCCGTTTCTGACGGACCAGGGGACACAGGGGAAGAGGGGGAAAATGGGTAACTCGCCAATGCGCGCGGGGCCGCCCGGGCGTCGCATACGCGCCCGGATCCTGTCGGTCGCGACGACGGTGCTGGCCGCTACCGTCATGGGGACGACGGTGGCCTCGGCACTCCCGGCCGACGCGAGCCCGGCGCCGCTGCCGACCGAATACCGCTCCAGGGTCGTCGATGCCTGGACGGGCGGTGGCACCGCCGTCCGTGACGAGGCCGAGAAGGCACTGCGCGGCTCGGATGCCGACATCACGACCTTCCTGACCAGTACGCTCACCAAGGCCCAGGCGTCGGACGAGCGCTTCGCCGTCATGTCGATGCTGAGCAACTCGGGCAAGGGCGTGCGGGACGCGGCCTCGAACGCGCTCAGCGGGTCGGACGCCGATCTGCACGCGTTCGTCACCAGCGGCTGGCAGAACCCGATGATGGACGACCGCCGCGCCGCGATCGTCACCATCGTCGACGGGGCCGACGTCGCCGTCCGCACGGCCGGGGCCAAGGCGCTCAGCGACGGCTCGGCCCAGGTCATGGACGACTTCCTGACCAAGGGCCGCTTCAAGGCGCAGGAGGAGGACGACCGGGTCGCCGTCCTGCGGCTCATGGACGTCAACACCGGGCCGGAGTACACCAAGCAGGCCGGCCGGGCGCTCAGCGGGACCCCCGCCGACGTTCGCGAGTTCCTGCAGAACGGCCAGTACCTGGCCCAGGCCAGGGACCAGGAGACGCTGTCCGTCAAGCAGCTCGCCCAGGCCGCGAACGATGCCACCAAGCGGGCCAGGACCGAGACCGCCGCCGCCCAGGAGGCGGGCGACCGGGCCGACAAGGCGGCCGAGCAGGCGAAGATCGCCGCGCAGAAGGCCGCCGTGGAGGCCGCGGCCGCCAAGGACGACGCGGACAAGACGGGCGCCGCCGCCAACAAGGCCGCTCAGGCCGCCCAGGCCGCGGGCGAGGCCGCGAAGACCGCGATCGACGCCTCCAACACCGCGGTGTCGGCGGCCAAGACGGCCGCCACCGCGGCCCGATCGGCCGCGGCCGCCGCTGCCGCGGCCGGCCAGGCCGCGAGCCGTGCGTACAACGCCGCCGCCGGTGCCGCGGGCGATGCCAGCCAGGCGAAGGCCGCCCGCGAGGCCGCGCAGGGCGCCCGCGACGCGGCCGCCGGTGCGCGCGACGCGGCGACGGCGGCCCTCAACGCCGCCGACGCGGGCACCAGGGCGGGCCAGGCCGGCTCCGCCGCGGCCCGTGCGGCGAACAACGCCGCCGCTGCCGCCGAGGCAAGCGCCCAGGCGGCCGGCTCGGCTGGCGTGGCCACCACCCAGGCCGCGAGGGCCCGCAACGCGGCCACCACGGCTCGCAACGCGGCCAACGAGGCCTCCGCCGCCGCCACCCGCGCCGAGAACCTGGCCACCGCTGCCGCCGCGGCCGCGAGCGAGGCCAACGTTCGGGCGAACGCCGCCGCCGACCACGCGGAGAAGGCAGCCAAGGCCGCCGACGACGCTGCCAACGCCGCCGGTCAGGCCCAGAACTGGGCGGACGTGGCGGGCCGGCACGCGGACGCCGCCGCGGCAGCGGCCCAGACCGCGGCCGACGCGGTCACCCAGGCGCAGAACATCGAGAAGCTCGCCCGCGACGCCGAGACGGCGAAGCTGGAGGCCGACAAGCAGCTCGGCATCACTCAGGCCGACCTGCTGTACAAGGACGAGCAGGCCACCAAGGTCAGCTACGACCAGCAGCAGACCGAGGCCGCCTCCCAGGACGCCGCGACCAAGGACCTGATCAAGCAGGCCGCCGCCTCCGGAGCCGACAGCAAGTCGGCTGCCAAGGCCGGCCGCGCCGCTGCGGTCAACCTGCTGAAGTCGACCGGTGCCTGGACCCGCGCCTCGGCCCAGGCCGCCCTCGCCGGGACGGACGAGGCGGTGGTGACCTGGGCGAAGTCGGACTACCAGCGCGGCCTGCGGCTCGACGATCGGGAGAAGATCGTCGCCGTCTCGAAGATCGGTACCGCTCCGCTTGCAGCGGCGGCGCAGAAGACGCTGGAGAGCAGCGACCCCAAGGCGGTCGAGGCCTTCCTCAGCGGTGGCGCGCTCCAGTCCCAGGCCACGGACATGCGGGTCCAGATCGTCAACCTCATCTCGGGTGGCGGCAAGGCCCTCCAGCGCGACGGCGGCGCCGCGCTCAGCGACGGCAGCGTGCCGGTCATGGCCGCGTTCCTGAGCAGCGGCTACGCCAAGGCGCTCGCCGAGGACGACCGGGTGGCCGCGGTGGTCGCCACGGACGGCGGCGGACCGAACGTGAAGGCGGCGGGTGCGGTCGCCCTCGCCGGACCGTCCTGGATGGTGCACGACTTCGTCCTCAAGACGCAGTACAAGGCGGCCCAGAAGGACGCCGACACCGACGCGCACGTCTCGTCCGTGCTGGCGATGATCGCCAACGCGGCGAAGGACGCGGCCGCCGCCAGCGCGAGTGCCAAGCTCGCCTACCAGATCGCGGCGAAGGCCCGAGGCGCGGCGCAGGACGCCCAGAACTGGGCGAACCAGGCTCAGCAGTCGGCCCAGCAGGCGAAGGGCTACGCGGACGACGCCAAGGCCAAGTCGACCGCCGCGGACGCCTCTTCGGCCGCCGCCGCGGCCGCGGCGCAGCAGGCCAAGAGCGCGGCGGCCACCGCACAGACGGCCAACCGCCAGGCCAACTACTCCGCGACCCAGGCCACGGCCTCCGCGAAGTCCGCGGTCAGCTCGGCGGCGAGCGCGAAGGCCTCGGCCGCCTCGGCCGCCGCCAGTGCGAGCGCGGCGGGCAAGGACGCGAGCGCGGCGGCCCAGGCCGCGAGCGACGCCAACGGCATCGCCGCCCAGAAGCGCGAGCAGGAGCAGGCCGCCGCGGCCGCGGCCGCAGCGGCGCAGGCCCAGGCCAACGCCAACAACCACGTCGACCCGGTGAACCAGCCGGTCAACGACCAGGTGACGGTCCCGGCGCAGGACAAGCCCGCTCCGGGCAAGCCGCCGAAGGACGACATGCAGTTGTTCCGGGACTACGGCGACTTCCTGGGCCAGGTCAGCACCTACAGCGGGCTCCTCGCGGCGGGTCTGATGCTCTTCCCGGTGACGGCTCCGATCGGTGCCGCCGTGGGTGTGTTCTCGCTGGCGGCCGGTGTGGCCAGCTCGCTCTACATCGGTATCGGCTATGGCTTCACCAGCGACCAGTTCGTCAAGTCACTGGCGGGCGTCGGCCTCTCCCTGATCGGCGGCCGGGTGGTCAGTGCGATCGAGAAGGGCGCCGAGGTGGCCTACGCCGGGGCCAAGGTGGCCGCCGGGGTCGGCGAGCGCCTGGTGAAGGCGGGGCACAGCGCGGTCTCCTCGATCGTGGGCTGGTTCTCGGACGACGACTAGCCTGTGTGTGTTCGAACAGCCGTGAATTGACAGGTTCGTGGGGGGCGCGGCGGGGGGGGGCCCCCCCGCGGGGGGGGGGGGGGTGGGGTTTATACGGGTGGTCTTGTGGGGGGTTGGTGGGTGTGGGTCGCGGTTATGGAGACGGCGGGGGTAGGGGGGGT